>NZ_BLZR01000003.1 GCF_014193895.1 Clostridium fungisolvens
TGTATCTTTAATAAGATACAATATTCCGCGATAGCTCAATGGTGGAGCACTCGGCTGTTAACCGATAGGTTGGAGGTTCGAGCCCTCTTCGCGGAGCCATTTGTACATAACGCCAGTATATCTGGCGTTTTTTTATTGTCTTAAAATTTATATTGAAATATTACATTTTATATCCACATATTTTAAGTGGAATGGCTATAATATGTGGATAATTCAGTGTAGAGCCATTTATTATGGGGATAAATAATTATATATTTAAAATTTAAATGTTAATATATACGATTAAAAGTTTTAGGAATTTTTTCATTAGTAAAATTAGCATATTATAATTGTTTATAAAAGTCTAAATATGAATATGAAAGTAATCTATTAATATTTGAAAGAAGCATCTGAAGTAAACGATTTGTTAAGACATATACACAAACTATAACATTGACGTTAATGTTATAGTTTATTAAAATGATAAACGGAGGCGAAAATATGAATCAAAAGTATTATCAAATAGATGAAGTTTCAAAAATCACTGATCTTACTAAGAGGTCAATAAGGTACTATGAAGATATGGGGTTATTTACGCCTACAGCAAGAACAGATTCAGGATATAGGATGTACAGTGATGAAGATATAAGTACAATCAATGAAATAAAAGAGCTTAGATCTAAGTTAGGGTTAACGATACCAGAGGTAAAGCAGATATTAGGATTAAGGAAAATATTAAATAAGATATGGTCTAAAGATATTACGGATAAAGAGCATATTAATGAAGCACTAGAAAAGGTAAACACTTTAGTAGAGACTATTGATGAAAGAGAAAAGATATTAAGAAGAGTAAAAGATAATTGTAATAATAGTTTAAATAGATTAATAACACTACTAAATGAGAAAGAGGAAGAGTAAATGAAGAAAGATAATTACAAATGGATAGCGTTGTCCTGCACTACAATCGGTGCATTGCTATCAGTTATGAGTGGTAGCACTCTAATGATAGCATTACCTGTGATAATGAAAGATATAAATGCTGGAATGGGTATAGTTACTTGGGTTCTTATGGGATATATGCTAGTTTTAACAATACTAGTTCCTTCAATAGGAAGAGTAGCTGATATGGTTGGTAGAAAAAAGTTGTATGTTAGTGGATTTGCTGTATTCACAATAGCTTCTTTTTTATGTGGATTAGCACATAGTGGTTTAACACTACTTATATTTAGATTAATACAAGGGATAGGCGGTTCACTAATGGTAGCTAATAGTACAGCTATAGTTACAGATGCATTTCCAAAGAAGGAGTTAGGAAAAGCTCTTGGAATTAATACCATGATAATAAGTGTTGCAAGTGTTATAGGGCCTATATTAGGTGGGTTTCTAGTTAACTTTGGATGGAGAAGCATATTTTATATAAATGTACCAATAGGGATTTTAGGAACTATTTGGGCAGCAGCTCAATTAAAGGAAGTAGCTAACTTACCAGAAAAACAAAAGTTTGATTTTAAAGGAACTATAGTGTTTACATTAGGTATGCTATCACTGCTTATTGCATTAACCTTGGGAAGTTTTTCAGGATGGTTTAATCCAAATGTAGTGATTTTAATAGTAGCATCAGTTATATTAATTGCATTGTTTGTTAATATAGAAAGTAAAATTAAATACCCAATGTTAGATATGAGATTATTTAAGAATAGAATATTAGCATTTGCATACGCAAGCAACTTTTTTAATGGGATAGCTAGAGGAGCAGTAACGTTCTTATTAGTATTCTATTTTCAAGGGATAAAGGGAATTGACCCAATAATAGCAGGTATGTTATTAACTCCGCTTGCAATATCAATGATGATAGTATCACCTATAAGTGGAGTATTATCTGATAAGTATGGATCAAGAGCATTAAGTTCAATAGGACTTGCAACTTCTGCAGTAGGACTAATAGGATTTATGTTTATAAAAGAGAATTCATCTATGACAATGTTAGTTATATCAATGCTTATAATGGGGTTAGGGTCTGGATTATTCTTCTCTCCAAATACTAACGCCATAATGGGTTCGGTGCCAGCAGATAAAAGAGGTGTAGCTGCAGGGGTAAGAACTATGCTAAATAATGCTGGAACAGTTTTAAGCATAGCCCTTTCTATGGCTATAATAGCTTCAAGCGTGTCTCCAGAAGCTATGCAGGCCCTATTTGTTGGTACTCAAGTGGGAGCTGAAGGAATAGCTATTGGAAAGTTTATCGGTGGACTCAGATTAGCTTTTACTATATCATTTATATTTAGTGTAGTAGCAGCTCTATTATCTTACTTAAGAGGACCAGAACCAGCATGGGAAGAGAGCGAAGAAGAAAAGGTTGCATAATAAAAACTATAAATAAAGATAGGCTGTCCGTGATAAGTTTAATACTTATAGGGACAGCCTATTGGCTATTATAACTAATTTATAGTTATAAGTTTTAGTTCTTGTTAGTTAATGTATTCATTTCCTTAGCTAAATCTCTTAGGTATTCTGAACTTGCAGCTATCTCTTCACCAACAGCAGCATTTTGGTTTACTGAATCGGACACTTCTTTAAATTTATTTATTGTTTCTTCAGTAAGTTCAGATATCTTAGAATTAAATGAAACAACGTTTTCTGTTTCAGTAATCATTGAGGATGCTAACTCACTGATAGTAGTTATATTAGTATTAGATACCTTCAGTTTATCAACCATAGTGGATACATTATCAACAGCATTAGTCAATATAGTATTACCAGTGGAAATTTGAGCATTATTTTCAGTCATTAGTCCTTCCACTTCTCGTATTTTTTCTTTAAATTCACTTAATATTGAACCTATATCAGTTAGAGAAGTTCTACTATCTTCAGCTAATTTTCTAACCTCATCAGCAACTACGGCAAATCCTTTACCTAATTCGCCAGCTCTAGCAGCTTCTATAGAGGCATTTAAGGCAAGAAGATTTGTTTGCTCTGATATATCACTTATTATCCCTATAATACTATCTATTTCAGCTGATTTTTCTTCAAGAACTTTAGAAGCTTCGAAAGTATTTTTTATTCTTATGCTTATATGGTTTATTATATTTAGAGCCTCTCTTAGAGATTTGTTATTCTCATTAGATAATGAAATAATTTCATTAGAAAATGCTTTAGTACTATCAACCTTACTAGAAACATTCTTATTTATGTCAAGTAAGTTAGATAATATGGTTTCATTCTTTTGAGAGTTATTTAACATGTGGTTTGCATCATTATTAATATCGTTACTTAAAGAGGCTATATATTGAAGAGATTTTGCTTCTTGATCAACAGCTGTTGATAAGGTAGTACTTGAATTTAATAGCATCTCTGAGAACTCACTTATTTGAGAGAATAAATTAAAGATATGTTCATTTTTTTCTTTTATATCTTTTTCATTATTACTTATATCTTTAAGTAATAATGAAGAGAAATATGTAAAAATATATATAGCAAAAGAAGTAAGGGTTATCACAATTATTCTAATAATTATTTCTCTTAAAAAAACTTGGTTTTCAGGCAGTAAATTTGAATTACTAAAGAATATATACACTTGTGATAGTACGCTAGCTCCCACTGAAATAAGAGTTAGCTTGTGATCAAATAAAAGTGCACTTAATAGTATGAAGTAGAATACTACTATCCATAATTCCTTAGATGGAACCATCCAAGCCAAATAAATATAGTTTACATAACATATAATCACTAAGCTAGCTTTTAAAAAAGTTAACCCTCTCTTCCATGATTGGGCATCCTTCATAGCCCATTTGTATCCTAATCTAAAAAGTATAACCTCAAATAAGGTTAGAGCCATTAAAATATATAATGAGCTCCAACTTATTTCAGGATATAAATTCATTGCCTTCATACCTATAAATAATGTTCCTGCCATTAATGCACTAACAGAATATATTATTAATACAAATTTTAATGTTTTTTTCTGAAAGTCAATTATACTACTTGATAAGGCTTCCATTCTTATCCCCCTGTTTCTAAAAATTAATTACCATTTATAGATTAGAGAAGACATAGTGTAACCAGCTGCAACAGAACAAAATATTAGAATATCCCCTGACTTAAAACCTTCAATAGATAATTTATCATCTAGTGCCATGATTGGGCTTGCACAACCAGTATAGCCATATCTATCACCGATAAATATAGCCTTAGATTTATCTACACCCAGTTTTTCAATAGTTTGATACAGATCATATTTAGAGAATTGTGATATAAAATAATGAGAAACTTGCTTTGGAGTAAGCTTATAATCTCTTAGTAAGGAGCTTATAAGTTTAGTCCATTCATCAGAAAGAAAACTAAAATCGAAAGGATCCCATTTTAATCTTCGATCATAATTTGAAGTTTTTTCATCAGTTATTTTTGACAAACCACAATTAGGAAATCTTATATTTTCATTATAACTATCATCAGTGAATACCCTAGAACCTAAAAATCCTCTTTCTTCCTCCTCTTCTACAATTTCAAGTATAATAGCTGCAGCTCCATCTGATATACCTTGATAAACAACTAAATCATCTTCTCTAGAAAATGGTAACATGTTCATTGAACCTAATACAAGAATTCTTTTATATTTATCGTCTAATTTTAAAAATCTTGAAGCAATGTCGATTGCTGTAAGCATACCTATACAATCATTATTTATATCAAAAACATTTGTAGCATTTTCTGCCTTTAGTTCATTTTTTATAATTAGCGCACAACATGGTGTAAGAAATTCAGGAGTATCTGATGCTGATATTATTGCATCAATATCTAATGGGGTAAGATTACTTCTTTCTAAAGCCACTTTTGCAGCTTCCACCGCCATTGTAATGCTTGTTTCGTCTGGAGAAGCTATAGTTCTTCTGTCTCTTCCCATTTTCTCCATAAGTCCTATTGCATGATTTTCCGTTCCAAATCTTTTATAGTGTTCTATATAGTAATCGTTATATAGTGTCTTTTCAGGATGATAACTTCCTACTCCTTTTATTATTACGTTTTTTACCATAATATCTCCTCCGTATAATTAAAATTTTTAATTTAAAATAATATTAAAAATAAAAATGGACAAATTAAAACTTGTCCATTTTTAATCTAACAAACTTAGTAGCCTGGCAATCATAAATCAAATTCTTAGATCCATAGCTTTGCGTCCCAACCTTTCGATAGGTTTGCCTTTATTAAGTAAAAATAGATAACATTATTAATATAAGGATTTGGGTAAAATTACTAATTACGACTATTTTACCAAAGATTACACAAAATGTACATAAATACACAAAAAATTAACATTTAATTCAATGCATGTTATTTTTAAATAAAAAATTTTAAATATAAGGTATAATTTATAGATTTATTCCAATAATTAGTTATATAGAAAATGTTTTCAGAATTTTTTGAAAATAAGAAGGATAATAATTTAAGGAAGAGAATATTATTTATTATAATAATATAAAAAAGGTATGAATACATTTATTAGTAACTAATTCTATTTTATTCTTTATGAATTTATAACTAAATTATATATGAGGATAATTATCCGAATACACTAAGACATAATATAAGTTAAAGAATAAAAAAGAAGAATATGCCGCCTGTAAGATTCTTCACATACGCTTAAGAAAAGGCAGATGCGCAAAAAAATTTACTAAAGAAGATCGCTTTAGCGAATTTTTTACAAGCGATATAAAGGTTGAATACTTTATAGGATTATCCCGTCATATGATACACAACATCTATAAAATTAAATCTATCAATTTAACTTTCAACACATTAATATTAAATCGTTTATATTTACCATTAATACATTCTGTTCAAAAAGAAAATATTTTTAGCTTTGAAAATCTTTAGCTAGTTGATATGAGTTTTTTTAGTTTCGGTAAGATATTAAAAGATAAGTACAGTATCTTGCAAAATAAATCTCAAAAAGATATCAATCAACTACTGCTTTATATACAGCTAAAGTCTAAATTTTAATGGAAGGTAGGTGAATATCTTAACTTTATAGATTATGAAGTTAAGATAAAATGTATGAAAGACTATAAAACTGATAATCTAAGAAATGTAGGTATAATTGGACATAGTTCATCAGGGAAAACAGCCCTAGCAGAAGCTTTATTATATTATACTAAAACCATTGATAGATTAGGAAAGATAGAAGAAGGCACAACTACAAGTGACTATGATGTTGAAGAAAAAAAGAGGGGAATCTCTTTATCTGCTTCTGTTATTCCATTTGAATGGAATGATAAAAAGATAAACCTTGTAGATATTCCTGGTTATTTTGACTTTGTAGGTGAAGAAATACAAGGGATTAGAGCTATAGATGTTTCCATGATTGTAGTTTGTGGTGCCGCCGGAATACAGGTTGGTACGGAAAAGGCATGGGAATATTGCAATAAGATGAAGTTACCTAGAGCATTTTTTATAAACAAGTTAGATAGAGAAAACTCAGATTATGATAAAGTATTAGCTGATCTAAAGAGTAAATTTGGTATAACAGTAGTTCCAATACAATATCCAATTGGAAAAGAAAGCGAATTTACAGGTGTAATAGATGTAATAAAAAGAAAAGTTAAGGTTCATGATAGAAAGAATAATAAAGTTGAATTAAAAGAAGTTCCAGAGGAATATTTAGATAAAGTTCAAGAGTGTAAGCAGATGATTATGGAAGCTGTAGCTGAGACTGATGAAGAGCTTCTAGATAAATATTTTAGTGAGGGAGAATTAACCGATGAAGAGATATATAGAGGGTTAATTAACGGGTGCTGTACTGGAGAGATAGCTCCAGTTATGTGTGGTAGCTCACTAGAAGTAATTGGTATGGGAGCGCTTATTGAAGATATAGTTGGTTGTTTCCCTTCTCCAGATAAGATGGTGAGAAGTGGATATAAAAAGTTAAACGATAACAATAATCCTGTTAAGATAGATGATGAAAAGCCTTTTTCAGCTTTCGTCTTTAAAACTGTAGCTGACCCTTTTGTAGGAAAGTTGTCTATATTTAGAGTGCTGACAGGAAAGGCTGTGGCTGATTCTATAGTATATAATTCCTCTAAGGAAAGAAATGAGAAGATGGGGAATTTATATTTCTTAAGAGGAAAAAATCAGATGCCAACAAAAGAAGTTACTGCTGGGGATATAGGTGCTGTAGCTAAGCTTCAGTATACTGCAACTGGTGATACAATTTGTGATAGCAATAATAAGGTGATATATGAGCCGATGGAATTTCCAGATCCAGTTATATCTATGGCTGTACTTCCTAAGAGTAAGGGTGATGAGGATAAGATATCATCGGCACTTACAAAGTTATTAGAGGAAGATCCTACGTTTAGGGTATCTAGAGATGTAGAAAATGCAGAAACTATAATTTCAGGGGTTGGAGAGACGCATCTTGATGTTATTGCATCTAAATTAAAAAATAAGTTTGGCGCAGAGGTTATTCTTCAAAATCCAAAGGTGCCATATAGAGAAACTATAAAAGGCATTGCTGATGTACAAGGCAAGCATAAAAAACAATCTGGCGGACACGGTCAATACGGCGATGTAAAGATTAAATTTGAACCTAGAAATGATGGCTATGATGAACTTCAATTTGTAGATCAAGTAGTAGGAGGAGTTGTTCCGAGAAATTATATACCAGCTGTAGAAAAAGGGCTTAAAGATTGTATACTGCATGGAGTTTTGGCTGGATATCCAGTTATAAGATTAAGGGCAACCTTACATGATGGTTCTTATCACCCAGTGGATTCTTCAGAAATGGCATTTAAGATTGCAGCATCTTTAGCTTACAAAAAGGGTGTTGAGATGGCAAAGCCAATCTTGCTTGAACCAATAATGCATTTAGAAGTTATGGTTCCAAGTGATTATATGGGTGATGTTATAGGAGATATAAACAAAAAGAGAGGAAGAGTACTCGGTATGGAGCCTGTAGATGGAATGGAAAAAGTTACAGCTGAAGTTCCTATGGCAGAACTTTTCAAGTACGCTACTGATCTTAGATCAATATCTCAAGCTAGAGGAAGTTTTAGATGTAATTTTGAAAGATATGAAGAGGTACCAGCTCTAGAAGCAGATAAAATAATAGAGAATTCTAAAAAGTTAAGAGAACTACGAAGTGAAGCTTTATAATATTAAAAAAATATAAAACTTAATACATGTTAAAAAAAGATTGAGTTAATATTAAGTATTTACTCAGTCTTTTTTACTGCATTAAGTATACTAAAATAAAAATTAATCAAACAAAGGAATATTAATCATATTTTTATCTATACTAATAGTAAAAACTTATATCTAGGGGGTTGCAAATGTCAGATTATAGAATGGATATTAGAGGAAGCATCGGACTTAGCGATTATAGCAATATTTATGATTATATTGGTGTAGTAGATAATAAAGATAACTTTACGATAACAGTAGATAATTGTGGAAATGAGAGCATACAAGTTATATGTAAGATGTTGTCAGATAGTGATTTTTACATAAAAGATCAGGGGTATGACAATCATGGCAGATACTATATTAATGCTTATAAGAATAAATAAGTTTAATTTTATGAATTTAATAGAAAATAATATTTTCAATATATACAATATTCTAATGAAAATTTAGGAATATTGTATAAATATTATAAGGTGATAAAATATACAATAATATTAATTGTATATATGTTATAATATTGTTGTAAAATTTTAAGAAAATTAGGTTTTATCTTAGGATATGGGGGGAAAATAATGAGTAACTATGTTATAGGTATAGACTTAGGTGGAACAAAAATCAGTACTGCCTTGTCTGATTTTAATGGAAACGTTGTAAGTCAATCAATAATCGCAACTGATGCACATGAAGGAGAAGCTGCAGTTTTAGGTAGAATAATTAAGACTGTGGAAGACGTTATAGAAAATGGAAAGGTAGATGTTGTTCAGGTTAAGGCAATTGGAATAGGATCTCCTGGTCCACTAGATGCTAAAACTGGAATAATAATAACTACACCAAACCTTCCTTTTAAGAATTTTGATTTAGTATCACCTATTAGAGAAAAATTTCAAATTCCAGTATACTTAGATAATGATGCTAATGTTGCTGCTATAGGTGAATTCATGTTTGGTGCAGCAAAAGGCACTGAAAATATGGTATACTTCACAGTTAGTACTGGAGTAGGTGGCGGAGCAGTACTTAATGGAAAGATATACAGAGGGAATACAAGCAATGCTCTTGAAATTGGACATGCTACTGTGGCACCAGATGGACCAAGATGTAATTGTGGAAATATAGGCTGTTTAGAAGCTACATCATCAGGTACTGCTATAGGAAAAAGAGCTAAGGAAGCTTTAGAAAGCAAAGTAGATACATCACTTAGAAAGTACAAAAGTGTAACTTCAGCTGAAGTTTTTGCTGAAGCAGCTGCTGGTGATGCAATATCACAAGATATAATAAATAATGCATTAAATTACCTTGGAATAGGTGTAGCTAATGCAATTTCTATATTTGATCCTGAAATGATCATAATAGGTGGAGGGGTATCAAAAGCAGGTAAGATAGTTTTTGATAAAGTTCAAGAAGTAGTAAATAAGAGATGCTTTAAGAATATGGCTGAAGCATGTAAGATAGTTCCTGCAGGTCTAGGAACAGATGCAGGTGTTATAGGTGCAGTAGCTCTAGCTATTATGGAAAGTAAGTAATATTAAACAGAGCCTAATTATTAAAAGAGTTTGAAGCTTATGAAGCTTCAAGCTCTTTTTTGCTGTATAAAAAATTTAGCAAGTTTTTTAATGGTTTCATTTAAGGTAAGTTAAAAATACTATGAATATTTGAAATAGAAAGTACATAAATTAAAGAGTGAAGAGAGGGACAAAGTTCCAGAAAACAAAAGAAGGAGTGATGAACTATGCCAAAGGATAGTCAAGTTGATAACAAGTTAACTAGAAAACTTAAGTCAAATTGGGATACAACTTTAGCAGATGAAGAGCCAAAGAATAGTAATAGAAATGCTAAGAGACAGTCTATAAAGCCAGGCTCTGGGCAATAAATTCTTTTTCCCATACATAGCTTACTTTTGAATATACTTTAAAGGTTTTGTTACTTAACTGATAATCATATCAGTTTTTATTTGTACCCCTTCTCACAAATAAAGACTGTATAATTCCATAAGTAAGCTTTGAGAGAAAGAGTTTTTTTAATACTGCTCACCGTAAATTTATTTTACGGTGAGCAGCTTTATTATATGTGCAAATCTATAAATCATACAATAGTAGTGAATTAAGTTTCGACAGAGGAACTCTTTAGGATTCATAACTCAACTATTAATTTATACGTGCTCGATAATCCCCAGAAGCCGGTATTATCGGACAAGTATAAATTAAGTTTCGATATATGAATCCTTTAGGGTTCCAACTTCAACTATTAAGTTATACATGTCTGATAATCCCCAGAAGCCGCGATTATCAAACATGTATAACTTAAGTTTTCGTAATGGAACCCTTTAGTCACTACATGATAAGTCAGTATTATAGTATAATAAGTATAGATACCCAAACTTTAGTTGTAATTTTATTTTTAAAAATCATAAGAACTATGATTTTTAAAGTATTATAATTTGAGTATACATAGGGGGCGTATCGATATACACATTAAGTGTAAGAATAAATATTTTGGAGGTAGCAATGAGGGGGCACTTATTCGCAGATAACAGATTTATTAGAAGCTTAGAGGAAGGAATTCTAGTTCTTGATGGGGCAATGGGAACTATGATACAGAAATATAAGCTTAAAGAAGAGGACTTTAGAGGAAGTAAAATACAATCACATAAAGAACAAAAAGGAAATAATGATGTGCTTGTACTTACAAAACCTGAAATAATAACGAGTATACATAAAGCGTATTTAGAAGCAGGGGCAGACATAATAGAGACTAATACTTTTAATAGCAATATTATTTCTCAAGAGGATTATGGCCTTCAGGATATGGTTTATGAGCTTAACTATACTGGAGCTAAGCTTGCTAAAGCGGCAGCAGATAGTTTATCTACAAAGGATAAGCCAAGGTATGTAGCTGGATCAATAGGGCCAACAAATAAGACCTTATCTATGTCTCCGGATGTGGAAAATCCAGCTTATAGAAGTGTTACCTTTGATCAGGTTGTAAATTCATATAAGATACAAGTATCGGGATTATTAGACGGTGGAGTAGATGTACTACTTATCGAAACTATTTTTGATCATCTAAATGCAAGAGCGGCATTAATAGCTGCAGAAGAAGTATTTAAGGAAAAGAATAAAGTACTTCCAATAATGTTATCAGGAACTATAAATGATAAAGGTGGAAGACTTCTGTCTGGTCAAACTTTAGGAGCATTTGTTAAGTCAATGAGCAGTGACTATGTTATATCTATAGGACTTAATTGCTCTTTTGGGGCTAAGGATCTTGTACCTTTTGTAAAAGAGTTATCAAAAGAACATGATTTATATATATCTTTATATCCAAATGCAGGTCTGCCTAATATTTTAGGTGAGTATGATGAAACTCCAGAAGTAACCTGTAGTTATCTAAAGGAATTATTTGAAGACAAATGTCTAAATATAGTTGGAGGATGTTGTGGTACAACACCAGAGCATATAAGAGCAATAAAAGCATTGGCAGAAAACTATATGCCAAGAACTTTAAATGAACAAAGAAAGATCAGCACTTATGCAGGTTTAGAGCTACTAGAGGCAAAAGCTGAAAATAATTTTATAAACATAGGTGAAAGACTAAATGTAGCCGGTTCAGCAAAGTTTGCAAGACTAATAAGAGAAAAGAAATATGAAGAAGCACTGGCAATAGCAAGAGAACAAGTAGAAAATGGTGCTCAGATTTTAGATATAAATTTTGATGACGGAATGTTAGATGGAAAAGAAGAAATGGCATATTTTTTAAGGCTTTTGGCTTCTGAACCAGAAATAGCATGCAAACCTATAATGATTGATTCTTCTAGGTGGGAAGTAATTACAGAAGGATTAAAGTCTATTGGAGGAAAGTGCATTGTAAACTCTATTTCCTTAAAAGAAGGAGAAGAGGAGTTTATGAAAAAGGCTTCTATAATAAAAAGTTTTGGAGCTGCTGCTGTCATAATGGCTTTTGATGAAAAAGGTCAAGCTGATAGTTATGAAAGAAAGATTGAAATATGTAAGAGAGCATATGACATATTAACAGAAAAGGTTGGATTCCATTCGGAAGATATAATATTTGATCCCAATATACTAGCTATAGCAACTGGAATTGATGAGCATGACAATTATGCTGTTGATTTTATAAACGCTACAAAGTGGATTAAAGAAAACCTCCCTAATGCAAAGGTTTCTGGAGGAGTATCTAATTTAAGCTTTTCCTTTAGAGGTAATAATTTTATTAGAGAGAGTATGCATGCAGTATTCTTATATCATGCTATAAAGTCAGGAATGGATATGGGAATAGTCAATCCTGGAATGATAAGAATATATGATGATATACCTAAAGATGTTTTAGAATTAGTAGAAGCTGTAGTTCTTAATAAGAGAAGTGGTGCTAAAGAAGATTTATTAGAGCTTGCAGATAAATATAGAAATAATGAAGAAAAGCAAGATGAAAAAGTAAAGCTATGGAGAAATGATGAAGTAGAAAAAAGGCTAAGCTATTCTATTGTAAAAGGCATAAGTGAATACTTGGAGGAAGATTTACAAGAAGCAAGAATAAATACATCACGAGCGCTTAATGTCATTGAAGGTCCACTTATGGATGGAATGAAGGTTGTTGGAGACTTATTTGGTGATGGGAAGATGTTTCTTCCACAGGTAGTAAAATCAGCTAGAGTGATGAAAAAAGCTGTAGAGCTATTGCTACCATTTATAAAAGAAGATAATTCAGATGAGAGCAGCAAGGCTGGAAAGGTGCTTTTAGCAACCGTAAAAGGCGATGTTCATGATATAGGAAAAAACATTGTAGGTGTGGTATTGGCCTGTAATAATTTTGAGATAATAGATTTAGGCGTTATGGTACCCTGTGAAGAAATTCTTAGGGTAGCTAGAGAGGAAAAGGTTGATGTTATAGGACTTAGTGGACTTATTACACCTTCACTTGAGGAAATGGCACATGTTGCTGAAGAAATGGAAAAACAAGGTTTCGATATACCATTGTTAATAGGTGGAGCCACTACCTCAAAGATTCATACTGCTTTAAAAATAGCTCCAAAGTATAGCAAAGGTGTAATTTATGGTGGAGATGCATCTAAAACCGTTGAAATAATGAAAAACCTTATGAAGGATAAGTTAGCTTATTTAGAGAATATAAGTAATGAGTATAAGGATATAAGAGAAAATTATAAGCAGATGGCTACGGCAGATAATATATCAATTGAAGAAGCGAGAGCGAATAAATTTAAAATTCAATGGGATGAAGAAGATATTGATATTCCTGAGTTTATTGGGGTAAAAGAAGTAAAATACTCAGTAAAAGAACTTAGAGACTATATAGATTGGACATTTTTCTTCATAGCTTGGGAGATGAAAAAGACTTATCCTGAGATATTAGATGATGAAATCTATGGAGAAGAAGCGAAGAAGTTATTTGAAGAAGCAAATAATATGCTTGATGAATTAGAGATTAATAATAGAATATCACCAAGGGGAGTATTCGGAATATTTAAATCTAACTCTGTAGAAGATGATGTTGTCTTGTATGATGGTGATTATAAAGTAGAAGTGTTTAATTTTCTTCGTCAACAGAAAAAAGCTAAAGAAGGAAAGCATATGTGCTTATCTGATTTCGTAGCTCCTAAAGAAAGCGGAAAGACAGATTATATAGGAAGTTTTTTAGTTACTGCTGGCAATGAAATCTATGATTATGAAAAAGAACTTAAAGAAGCTGGGGAAGAGTATAAAGCAATTATGCTTAAGCTTTTATGCGATAGATTGGCAGAAGCTGCAGCTGAAAAGCTTCATGAAGACATAAGAAAGACATACTGGGCGTATGATAAGAATGAAAGCATTACTAAGAAAGAATTGTTCCAGGCTAAATACAGAGGTATAAGACCTGCCTTTGGATATCCTTCACTAAAGGATCAGAAGCAAATGGAAAAAGTATTTAAACTTTTAAAAGTTACTGAAAGAACAGGTGCGACACTTACTGAAAGTTACATGATGAACCCAGTTGCATCAGTGTGTGGATTGTATTTTGGGTCTAAGCATGCTAAATATTTTGATTCATTTAAGTTTTCTAAGGATCAACTTATAGATTACTGCAATAGAATTGATGAACCTATAGAAGATGTGGAAAAGAGACTGAATAATTATCTTCATCCAAAATATAACGGGTAATCATATGCCTTAATAAGTATATATAGAGTGGAAATTTACATGAAGAAAGAAGGTAAGGGACATGAGGGCAGAAATAATTTCTGTGGGAACAGAGATACTATTAGGAGATATATTAAATACAAATGCTCAATTTTTAGCTAAAGAGCTGGCAGCAATAGGTATAGATGTTTATAACCAAACAGTAGTTGGAGATAATGAAGAAAGAATGCTTAAAGCTTTTAAAAATGCTTTTGAAAAATGTGATTTAATAGTTGCTACAGGGGGACTTGGGCCAACTCCAGATGACTTGACAAAGGAGACTGCTGCTAAGTTTTTTGAACAGGAACTTGTTGTTCATGAAGAATCATGGAAACATATAGAAAGCTATTTTAATAAAAGTGGAAGAATCATGGAAGGAAGTAATGCTAAGCAGGCATATTTTCCAAAAGATGCAGTAGTACTACCTAATCCTAATGGAACGGCTCCAGGTGCTATATTAAAAAAAGATGAAAAGATGATAGTAGTATTGCCTGGTCCACCTAAAGAAATGAAGCCGATGTTTATTAATCATGTTGTTCCATATCTACAGCAATATTCTGATACAATACTAGTATCAAAGGTGCTTAGGATTTTTGGTATTGGTGAAGGAGTTATGGCAGAAGAAATTTCAGATATAATAAATGGTCAAAGTAATCCCACTGTTGCTCCTTATGCCAAAGAAAGAGATGTAACTCTTAGAATAACTGCTAAAGCAAGAGATGAAGAAGAAGCTAGAAAGCTAATTAAGCCAGTTGAAGATAAAATAAGAGAAAGGCTTAATGATAATATATACGGTGAAGATGATGTAACCTTAGAAGAGGTTGTGGCTAAAATGCTTGTAAGTAATAAACTTACTATAGCTACAGCAGAGTCTTGCACTGGAGGACTTATTGCAGCTACTCTTATAAATTATCCTGGAATATCAGAAGTGTTTATGGAAGGTGCAGTGACTTATTCAAATGATAGTAAAATGCAAAGACTCGGGGTAAAGTCAGATACATTAGAAAAGTATGGTGCTGTAAGTGAAGAAACCGCTGGAGAAATGGCTGAGGGTATAGCTAAAAAAGCTGGTACAAGAGTTGGGATATCTACTACTGGAATTGCAGGACCTGGTGGCGGTTCAACTGATAAGCCAGTGGGACTCGTTTATATGGCAATTCATATAGATGGAACTACATTAGTTAGAAAGTTTAATTTTCAAGGAAGTAGAGAAAGAATTAGACAAAGAGCTACAATGAACGCGCTAGATTGGCTTAGAAGAGAACTTATAAAGAAGTTTAATAACTAGCCTCTTGGCTGAAATTAAGTAATTATGCATCCAATGCTTTAATGAGCTTACGCAAAGAATTAATATGATTTTGTCATGTTTTCAACAATGTTCTTAAACATAGCCTAATATTAAATAAAGACTTATCAGCAAATAGAAATGATAATACTAAGGTGCTAAATAATTAATTGGTAAGATATTTTAATTTTTATAAAATAAAAATTCCTCTTAAAGTGAGGAAAACCACCACTAAAAGAGGAATTTTCTATATTAAATAAAATGGGGGAGAGGCAATTTAATATAAAAGTTATCTACAATAATAATTGTCTCCTAAAAGGAAGAAAATATACATCGGCAGAAAAATAAATGCATAAATAAAAACATAGGTTATGGTATTTATGAGTAAGAGATTAAGGAGAGATTTATGAAACCTGTATTTAAATCAAATTTATATTTTTTAATAGTATTGTTTGTATCAATGATAGGTCCATATATAGTAAGAAGACCGCTTGCACTTTTAGGCTTGAATTATGGAGAACTTCTAATGACTGTGCACGCCATATTTTTTATATTGCCTGCCATAATATATGTTATAGTAACTAAGGCTCCAGTAAAGCAAACCTTCAGGTTTAATAAAGTAAGCTTAAAGGAAATAGGCTATGCAATCCTAATAGCTCTTTTAGCACAACCTATAATGACTTTATTTTCATTAATAACTTCATTTTTCTTTGATAATGATGTTGCAAAAGCCATGGACGTTATGAAAGATCTCCCATATTGGATGATGCTTTTAGTTGTAGCGGTTACACCTGCTATTACTGAAGAGATAACGATGAGAGGTATAGTCTTATCAGGATATAACCACAAGAGTAAGATAAAAGCTTCATTGATGATAGGCTTGCTATTTGGTATCTTTCACTTAAATGGGCAACAGTTTCTTTATGCAGCAGCATTAGGCGCACTCTTTGCTTACATGGTAAGAGTAACCAATAGTATATTTGTATCTATGATATGCCACTTTACAGTAAATGGATTTCAAGTAAGTCTACAGGCTATACTTTCACCATTTACTAAGCTTGTAGGCAATAGACAAGATTACTCTTTAAGAAGTTTACCTATGAATGATAAGATAAATATGGTTCTTACATGGGGGTTTGTAGCAGTTATCTTTGCAGCTTTGGTTGCAATTTTAATTAAGAAACTAAAAGAGGCTGCAGAAGAAAGAGGAGTAGTTGATAGTTATGACTTACTAACTAACTATGGAAGAGAATCTATCAGTGGAGCAGGTGGTGTAGCTTTAGAGAAAGACAATATAATAAATATACCTTTTATAGCTACAGTAGTTATCTACTTAATATATATGATATTTTTTGCGTAGTATTTAAATTAAGTACTGCTCTAAACTAATTATAAGTTTAGAGCAGTTTTTTACTGTACAGAAAAGTCGCTTCAGTGACTTTTTCACTGCAAAGTAAAGAGAAAAGTTTTTATGGCTGTTAAACCTAGAGGTTTTCACTGTCTAGAAGTTTGGGTTATACAGTGAAAAATAAAACTTATTCGCCTGCCAAGTTTTCCTCATATGCATTCAGAAAGGCAGATGCGCAAAAAAAGCTCACTGAAGAAAGTCACTTCAGTGACTTTTTTATATGTAAACAATTTATATATATAATATAGTAAGAATTTCTTTTGACAATAGTCTATTGAATACCTTAAAATATTGATGTTATTATTAAAAATTTAGGCGCATTTAAAGTACTATGTTGAAATTAAGCGATTAGTCATCCGATGCTTTAATGAGCTTACGCAAAGAACAAAATAAAGAATATATGATTATAAAATTAAATAAATATAAAATTATATAAATATATAGTATTTATGCAGGTTTTAGGGAAGAAAGTTTATTATAAGAAGAGGAGAAATATAATGAGTATACTTACAGTAAAAAACCTTAGTCATGGCTTTGGTGATAGAGCTATATTTGAAGATGTATCTTTTAGACTTCTAAAGGGAGAGCACATAGGTTTTATCGGTGCTAATGGTGAAGGTAAATCTACATTCATGAATATAATAACAGGAAAGCTTATGCCTGATGATGGTAAGGTTGAATGGAGCAATAGGGTTAGAGTTGGATATATGGACCAGCACGCTCATCTTGAAAAAGGAAACTCAATTAGAGATGTACTTAGAGGAGCATTTCAATATCTTTTTGACCTAGAAAAAGAGATGCTAGATATGTATGATAAGATGGCTGATGCTACGCCTGAAGAGCTAGATAAAATGATGAATGACATAGGAACAATCCAAGATATGCTTGACCATAATGGATTCTATGTTATAGATGCTAAGATTGATGAAGTTGCTGGTGGACTTGGATTAAAAGATGTAGGTCTAGATAAAGATGTTATGGATTTAAGTGGAGGACAAAGAACTAAGGTTTTATTATCTAAGCTTCTTTTAGAAACTCCAGATATACTTCTTTTAGACGAGCCTACTAACTATTTAGATGAAGCTCATATAGAATGGTTAAAGAGATTCTTACAAAGTTACGAAAATGCATTTATATTAATATCACATGATATTCCATTCTTAAACAGTGTTATAAACTTAATTTATCATGTTGAAAATAGACAGCTTAATAGATATGTTGGGGATTATGATAACTTTAAGAGAGTACATGAAGCAAATAAGAAACAGTTAGAATCTGCTTATGAAAGACAACAACAAGAAATAGCAAAACTTGAAGACTTTATAGCTAGAAACAAAGCTAGAGTAGCTACTACTGGAATGGCAAAAGCTAGACAAAAGAAATTAGATAAGATAGAAAAAATAGAACTTACGGCTGAAAAACCAAAGCCAGAGTTTAATTTTAGAAGCGGAAGAACTTCAGGAAAGCTTATATTTGAGACTAGAGATTTAGTTATTGGATATAATGAACCATTATCAAGACCACTTAATTTAAGAATGGAAAGAGGTCAAAAAATAGCTCTAGTAGGTGCAAATGGACTTGGAAAGACTACTCTTCTAAAGAGCCTTATGGGAGAACTTAAATCCTTAGGCGGAGAAGTTGAGTTAGGTGATTATCTACAAATGGGATACTTTGAACAAGAGATAAAAGATGCTAACTATAACAGTTGTATAGATGAAGTATGGGGTGAGTTTCCTGCATTTACTCAGTATGAAGTAAGAGCTGCTCTTGCTAAGTGTGGTCTTACAACAAAGCATATTGAAAGTAAGGTAGTTGTACTAAGTGGAGGAGAGCAAGCTAAGGTAAGATTATGTAAGCTTATAAATAAAGAAACAAATCTATTAATCCTAGATGAGCCTACTAACCATTTAGATGTAGAGGCTAAGGATGAATTAAAGAGAGCTCTTAAGGCATATAAGGGAAGTATATTAATAGTATGCCATGAGCCTGAATTCTATAGAGATGTGGTTACTGATGTTTGGAACTGTGAAGAGTGGACAACTAAAATTGTTTAATGATTCAATATGGCTTTAGAATTGTATAGAAAATAGTGTTAGAAAAACAGCATTGATACTGAAAAGTATTATTGCTGTTTTTTTATACCATTTGCTTAATCTATTCTATTATTTCTTAAATCAAAGGTTTCTATTGGTTCTGGACCTCTTAATATTCTTCTTTTTATATGAAGGTCACCGGATGAATCAGTGCCGATTTTCCATTCAACTAACATAATCTCTCCATTTATTATTTCAATACCTTGTATTCCACTTGCTCGCACACATGAACCGTCATTGAAATAAGGTAATTCGTTGATTTTTGGAAAGTGTGGTCTATGAGTATGCCCACAAATGAGCATAATTTTATTTTTTTTAATCCAGCTACTATAAATGCGTTCAATTTTGTGAATTTTTTCAGCATTCTTTACAGGGCTTGCAGGATTTATAAAACCTATTGAATGAAGAAACCTCCAAAAATACCTTACTGAAAGCATATTAATATGCCATAAGGTATCATTCATTCTATCTCCTTGATGACCATGAACAGTTAGTATTTCCTGTCCTGTAGTTTTATGCTTAAACACTACTGCTTCATATGGAGTGAGGCCAGGAAATAGCTCTATTTCTTCTTCGTTGTAATCATCGTAGAATTTATAATAATTACTTTCTACAAAATCTTTATATTTTAATTGTATATTGTGATTACCATATAACATGATCAATCTATTTAGGTCAAAGAATCTTTTAAATAAAGAGTATACCTCATCATGGGCCAACCTTATGTGCTTAAAATTAGAGTGCTCCCAAAGCTCATCACCATCTCCAACTTCCACATAAGTATAGCCATTATTAAAATAAAATTCTAATGCAAATAGAAAGATATTTTGATTTTTTGCAAATTCATCTGATGGTGTACAATCTCCTCTATGACAATCGCTGAAAAAGATATACTTAGAATTGTTATCAAAGTATTCAATTTTCGCATTATTATAAGCTTCCGTTAATCTCTTTGCTGCTAACTTCTTCTCTAATATCATTTTGTGCACCTCTTTTAAGACTTATCGAATTAACCTTATATTAACATAAGAACAATTTAAATATATATAGTTAATCTACCCCTTTGAATAAAAATATATTTAAAATGATATTTTCTTAATCTATAGAAATTCATTATTACCTTTACTAACAATAACAAATACTATATCAAAAGATAGTATTATTATGGATATTTAAAGAGGTGCACACCTTGAAAATATAATGATAAGACGTTTAAGATTTAAAGATCAGTGGACTCGATTTTTAGCTAATTATTTATTTATCCTTTTGGTTTAATTTAAAAAACCATGTATAGTATTTTCTAGTTAAATAAAAGGTGAGAAAAAGTGTAATCCATGTTATGTACCAATCCCAATGTATATATTTTATGATACTAGTATGTTTTTCTACAAATATCTCTAGAATTGTTATTGTGGTGCAAAAATAGAAATAATAAAGGAATTGATTAAAAGTATTTTTCTTTTCTGGATAGTTAACATTAAATATGGCACATATAGAAGGATATATGAAATACTCGAAGGTAAAACTTGTTTTATTAGCAGATGGAAAAAGTCTAACCGGATATTCTATAAGCCCCAATTGTACCACTAATAAGCCTAATATCCATGTAAGTAACTGTTTAAAGAAAAAGGCAACATGAGCTTCTCGAATTTTATTTTTGGGAATAAATTTCAACAATAAACCAATTGTTACAAGCCACCCAATGAGTATAAATATATAGTTTTTATCCATTAACAAATCCTCCGATACCATATTGTTTAATATTTACAAACATTAATTATGTTATTCTCATTTTTATTAAGTATGATTAAAGTTTTATTCAAAATCACATAAGCTTCACACAAAGTTTTGATAAAAATTCAGTACTTATGTATTAATATACAAACTATAGTGTTCATAATTAAAAAGGAATGTTGATAGAAATAAAACTATAAAAATTAGTGGTAACTAGGAGGCTTATATGTTAGCAAAATTAAAGAATTTTAAATTGAAAAACTTAATTATATCTCTAACAATTTCAGCAGTTATATCCACAATAGTCGTAGGTGGCTTTGGTTATTTTAATATGAAGAACCTAGATACCCAATTGGGGGTTATGTACTCAGAGTACTTAATTCCAGTGTCCGATATTGGAGAAATAAAGAGTAATTTTTACCAAGTAAAGGCTACAGATATTGAAGCTATGGCGAATAAGACAAGTGGAAGTGAATTTTTAAGTAGTATTAAAACCTTTAGACAAAATATTGATAAATATTTAAATGATTATGAAAATACTAAATTAGATGATCAAGAAACGGTTTATCTAAATAATTTTAAGTCTGCTTACAGCTTTTTCTCCAAGATGTGGGATAGTAAAGCAACTGGTAATTCAAATCAATATACAAGTCAAATTACAGAACAAGAAAGTAAATTGGAAACTAATTTAGATAAATTACTAAGTTATGATGAAAGTATTGCACAAGCAAACAAGGAAACAAGTACAAAAGCAGCAGTTTTAAGCGAAAAGTTAATGATAACTATATTTGCAATATCATTGGCTATATTCACCGTAATTGCATACATAGTAATATTAGTTATTAATAAATCATCAAAAGAAATCATAACAAATTTGCAACAAGTTTCAGAAGGTAATTTTAGCTTAGATATAGAGGGGAATAGTAAGACAGAATTTGGACTTATGAATTCTGCATTAAAAAAGACCATATTAAATATATCTCATATGATAAAAAGTGTAAAAAACACTGCTGGTAATATAAACAATCAAGCAGGGAATTTATCTGCAGTATCAGAGGAGATGGCAACATCCTCTAAAAGTGTAGCAGCATCTATTGAAGAAGTTTCAAGATCAAATGAATATCAGTCAATAGCTTTAACTGATATAAATATAGTACTTGGTGAATTTGGAGGTCGTATTGAAAATATAGTAAATGCTATAAAGACCATAGATAATAATTCGAGAGATATTAATCATATGGCTAACGAAAGTGATGTTCAGTTAGAAACATTAATTGAATCGGTAAATGATTTAGCTGTTTCATTCCAAAGCTTTACTGAGAGAATGAACACTTTGGGGGTTAAAATTGGAAAGATAAATGATATTACTAATTACATAAACAATATTTCAGAACAAACTAATCTTCTAGCGCTTAATGCTGCAATTGAAGCTGCAAGAGCTGGAGAGAATGGAAAAGGATTTTCTGTTGTTGCTGCAGAGATAAGAAAACTGGCGGAGGAAAGTAAGATTTCTACTGAAAATATAAGTAAACTTACTTCAGATATAGGACATGATACTTCGGAAATATTAAATATAACAAATTCTATGAATGATAAACTAAATGAGCAATCAACTGTAGTTGAAACATCTTTAGACTCATTTAAAAAGATTATTTCAAGTGTAGAAATGATAATACCAGAAATTGAACAAGTGACTAAAGCTGCTTTGCATCTAAATGAAGAAAAAGATAATATAACGGAGAAGGTTGGTAGCACCTCTTCATTAGCACAAGAGATAAATGCTGCATCAGAAGAAATGACGGCTTCATCAGAGGAAGTTTATAGTGCAACAGATGAGGTAGCAAAGTCTGCTTCTATCTTAGACAATGCTACAGAAGAAATGATGCTATACGTGAGTAAGTTTAGATTACAGGAATAAATACATAACAGGAAGTAATCATTGAATCAAGTTTTATAAGCAGCCGTGATGTTAAATATCAAGGCTGCTTTTTTATTATTTATTTGATTGGAGAAAATATAGAAAATAGATTCATTACATTATCATAAACTTAAAAATATCAAAACAATAAAAGGATAAATTTTCACCACTTTGACATAATAAAACTGATACTAAAGATGTACTAATTTGAATATTTTTAGAAGGAAGTGGTTAAATGAAAATAGAAGCGTATTTTGATAGTATAAAAACAGCAAAGGAAACTGTTGAAAAGCTTAGAGAAGATGGATTTAGAGGAGCTTTTGTAGATATAAATGAGCATAATAACGATGCGTATTCACAGAGAGGAATGGTAGGATCAGATGAATTACCAACTTTATCATCAGCAGTTTTAGGTGAAGATAACAGCAACTCTCCTATAGCTGCAGCTAGTCCAATGGCAAGTGGTATGGGAGGGTTCGAAGAAATAGCAAATATAAATTGTAAGGTAGTAGTTGAAGCAGACGGCAAAAACGAAGAGGATGCAAGAAATTTAATAAAAAGTATGGGTGGAACCACTAAGGAGCTTAACACTGGAAGAATACCTGGTGGACTTGATAATATAAATGAAGATGCGTTAGTCTTAAAAAATTTAGAGGATTAGAATTTGAAGAGATGGTGTGAGGATACTGTCTCTTCTTCTTTGAAAGTAAATACTCCATGATAGTTGAGTTTAATACTCACAGTTTAATTAAGATGTTAAATAAAGATAGGCTCAATATAAGTGAATACAAATCAAAACTATCTGATGAAGTAGAAGATTGAAAATGCACATTATATATAATAATAATTGAGAGATAAAAACACAGTTTCTGTTGGTAGTCAGAGCCTGCGTATATTGGCTATTAGGTATTTATGCGTAGCAGTAACCTGCCCTCCTGGGGTTGTCCGTTCTCTTTAATAATAAATTACAGGAGGATTTAATTATGGAATCTATAATTAAATTAACAGTTCTTTTTAGCGACCCATTTTGGGTTGGTATTTTTGAAGTTATGGAGGATTATGAGCTTAAGGTGTGTAAGGTTACCTTTGGAGCTGAACCAAAGGACCAAGAAGTTCATGAATTTATACTAATGAATTTCTACAGATTAGATTTTGGTGGTTCAGTAAAACTAGAGAAGAAAGATCTTACCATAAAGAAACAAAATCCTAAGAGACTTCAAAGAAATATAAGAAAAGAGACTGATGCTAAGGAAATTGGCACAAAAGCTCAAATTGCAATGAAGCTACAGCATGACCAATTGAAGCTGGAACATAAAAATAAAACTAAAGAACAAAAGCTGCAGGAAGAGGAAAGAAAGTTTAGTATAAGGCAGAGAAAAAAGCTTGATAAGCATAAAGGACATTAAATTTTCCATAATACTTTTCAAAAGTTTTAATATGTGCTATTATATTAAAGCACTTTATTACCCATGCAGTTGCATAACGGGAAAAGAAAAACATCTACAATTAAGTAGGTGTTTTTCTTTTTTTATTATTTAGATAAATCTGTCTACAATTATATATTATCTATTCATCACATCTTGTGAACTGCTGAAAAGTAGTGAAAAATCTGATTTTCTAAGCCAACCCTTAGAGTTGAAATCAGTATTTAATGGTAGAGATACAAAATACCATATCTGATTACTTACTTCAGCTTCTTCAAGAATTCTAACTTGAAGCTTTTGAGTTATCTTGTTTATAATAGGACCTTTTTCTAAGGGCGAAAG
The DNA here is from genome assembly GCF_014193895.1 of Clostridium fungisolvens. Taxonomy (NCBI): domain Bacteria; kingdom Bacillati; phylum Bacillota; class Clostridia; order Eubacteriales; family Clostridiaceae; genus Clostridium; species Clostridium fungisolvens. The sequence goes on from NZ_BLZR01000003.1 coordinate 24,547, forward strand.
CATTAAAAAAACTCCTTCAAGAGTAACGCCATTAGAGGTTGTGGTATTTAAGTATCTTATTGAAATATTAGTAAGACTTGAGTTTAAGGAATTATATTTTTCTCTTAATGCCTTATGTTGATTAGATAGCAGTAAATACTGTTGCCTAGAAAAACTAAGTTTTCTATCGAAATATAAATACATGCAGGCAATAACTAAAATTAATAAGAAGATTATTATCAGTTTCAAAGATTCCACTCCCACAAAAGAAATATCATTAGATTATATTAATATTTTTCCTAAAAAATGTGGGAAATATATAATACTATATACAGTTACAAAATGTTAATTAAATTTCTGCAGGTTTCTAACTTAAGTTATACATGCTAAAAATAGGAATGATTTAAAACATGCATAACTTAATATTTCATAATTGAAGATTATACAACTGAACTCAAGACTTTGCCAATTGAATCATGAATAACTAAATTAGCTTTGCTATCGGCAGAAGTAGTACTCTTATTTATCAACACTAGATTTTTACCCCTAAAGTAGTTTATAAGTCCAGCAGCAGGATAAACAACAAGAGAAGTTCCCCCTATTATTAAAGTATCTGCTGCTGCAATAGCTTTAACGGCTCCATTAATAATATCCTCATCTAATCCTTCTTCGTATAAAACTACATCAGGTTTAACTGTTCCTCCACACTTAGTACAGGTTGGTATACCCTTAGATTCTAAAATAAACTTTTCATCATAAAAAGCATGACATTTAGTACAATAATTTCTTAGAACTGATCCATGGAGCTCAAAAACATTTTTAGAACCAGCAGCTTGATGAAGTCCATCTATATTTTGAGTGACAATTGCCTTAAGTTTGCCCATCTCTTCTAGTTTTGCTAAGGCCAAGTGTCCAGCATTAGGCTTTGCGTTAGGATATATTAATTTATCTTTATAGAAACTGTAAAAGTCCTCAGGATATCTTATAAAAAATGTATGGGATACTAGTTGTTCAGGTGTGAAAGTCATATTTAACTTTTCGTTGAAAAGTCCATTAGAACTTCTGAAATCAGGTATACCGGACTCAGTACTCATACCAGCACCACCAAAGAAGACAATGTTATTAGAATTATCTATGATTTCTTTTAATTTATCTGAATTCATAAAAATCACCTCATTAAAATTATATCACAAGTATTGAAGTAGTATTAATATATCTGTTATTATTAACTGTAGTGTATAGGTTACATAATGTTTAAAAAAGTTACCTTTCTTAGATTGAAAGGGTTTATCATAGAAAGATAAAATTTATTTCAGGGGGAATAGGCCTTGCGTTTGAAGAAAGTTTTAACAACGGCTGCTTTAGCTACATGCATAATAACAGGATCGCTTTTTTATTACAGCAAAAATGTACAAGCTCAAAAATCAAAGGAAGCGTTTAGTGCTTTAAAAGCTGATTATTTAAATGAACGTATTGATTACAAATTGCTTAGTACTAAAATTAATGACTTAGAAAAGACAGGTTCGTATAAAGCAGATGATAGTGAAATTAAGAGTTTAGAAACACTAGAGAATCAAAGAAACGAATTTAAGAATATAGAAGAACAGTTTGCAAAAAAAGATTATAATCATGTTTTACCTGCAATAGCAAGTTTAGAAAAACAAATTGGAGATAAGGTACTTAAAGATAAGCTGTTAGAGCTCAAGAGTGCGGTAGAAGATTCTATCTCAGATGATTTAAATCAAGATATAACTGATTCTAAATATGATGATGGACTAAAGTTCTTAGATGAAAATAAAGAATATTTATCTAAAGATTTTTTAGATAGCAGTAAAAAGCTTATTGAAGACGCAAAAGTAAAGGCTGAAGAAGAACAGAAGCAGTTAGAAGCAGATAGAAAGGCAGCAGAGGAAAAGGCCAAAAAATCTGTTAGTCCTGCTATTGCTGCATACCTTAATGGATATACACCTAACCCTGATAAGGAAAATGTTGTGAAGAACTATTCAAGTAGATCTAAATTTTTAGTTTGGGTGGATCTTCAAAACCAGAAAACAAATGTATTTGTAGGCAGTAAGGGTGATTGGAAGCTTATAAAAGAACTAGATTGTTCTACTGGTGCAGTAGGAAGCGAGACTCCAAAGGGGATATATAAGGTTTCAGCAAGAGGTGACTGGTTCTATAATGCAAGCATAAATGAAGGAGCAAAAAACTGGGTTCAGTTTTTTGGTAATTACCTTTTCCACTCTTGGCCTATGGACAAAAATAAAAATATCACTGATTATACTTTAGGTAAACCTGTATCTCATGGATGTGTAAGATTAAGTCTAGAAAACTCTAAATGGATATTTAATAATATACCAGGTGGTACTACAGTTTATGTTAATTAAGGTGAGCTTATAAAGTTATAAGTAACATGACCATATAATCTAATAAACATTTTAAAAAGTCTATTGCAGCATTTTAAAAAGCTAGTAATAGACTTTTTTACTGTAAAGAAAAATAAAAAAATTATTGCTACCTAAGCTCAGTAATTTCAGTTATTTATTATAGCTTTTTAGGTAGTGCAGTAAAAAAGAAAATATATTCGCCTGCCAGATTTCCCTCATATACATTCGGAAAGGCAGATTCGTAAAAAACTCACTGAAGAAGATCGCTTAAGTGAGTTTTTTATTTTTTATGAAATAAAATATGAATTTTCAGAAATTTGTAAGCAAGTTGTAATAAAAACTGATACAATACTATGATATAATGGTGGTAAATTTTAACTTATATTGCAATAATGCTTATATATTATAAGAAAGTAGGGGAACTATGAGAAAAGTAGTCAATAGAGTGTTAATTTTTATTCTTGCAATTGCATTAATTATCCCTTTAGTTCTAGTAAAAGGTGAGACTGTTAAAGCCGATACTAAGAAAGGTATAACAGTAAAAACCACTGTGGGGTTTAATGACAAATACAAAATAGGTTACTATACACCTATAAATATATCCATAAAAAATGATTATAAGGATATACAAGGAACTGTTGAAGTTAAGGTTCCTACCTCAGAAAATAAATATGATAGCTATTTAAAAAATATTAGTCTTCAAAAAGGAGCTGAGAAAATTGTTACCATCAATGTTCCTGTAAAGCAAGCCTTTTTGAAATATGAGGTGTCAATAAAAGATGGTAATGATGAAGTGTATAGTGAAGAAATTAAGGTTGGAAACTCTACAAATCAAACTGTAAAGTTTGTAGGAATTTTAAGTGATGATTTTGACAGTTTAACATATCTTAATAAAATTCCAGCACCAAAGGGTGTTACTTTATCAACAGAATTGATAAAGCTAGATGAAAATAAATTTCCGGATTATCTTCAGGTGCTTCAATCTTTTGACATAATAGTAATCAATAATTTTGATAGTTCTAAATTATCTAAAGAAGCTTATGAAAATCTAAAGAGTTGGGTAAAACTCGGTGGAACCTTGGTGATTGGTACTGGTACTAATTATAACAAGACTCTAAGTTTATTTAAGGATGATTTTATAAAGGGACAGCCTGGAGAGATCACAAAGGTAAATACGTCTAAGATATATAGCATAGCTACCAATGGAGATAATAACAATCCAGTTTCAGTAGAAAATTTAAATATACAGCTGGATGGAAGTAACACAAATATACAAGAAGGAAATTCGAAACTTCTTCAGACAATTAATATAGGTTCTGGAAATGTTGCTATAGCAGGTTTTGATTTTGGACTTAAACCTTTTGTTGGCTGGGCAAATAACAGTTCTTTCGGAGAAAAGATTTTTAGTATGATAAATCCAAGTTTTATTAATAATGCTAAATTTGATAATAGTTATATGAACACATATTTCTCTGTAAGCGAACTAGTAAACAATTTAATGACTAAAAAAGCAGATATAAACATGTATCTTTTAGTACTAATAATCTACATTGTTTTAGTAGCTCCAATAAGTTATTTTATACTTAAAAAGTTAGATAAACGTGAATTCATGTGGATAACAGTTCCATGCATTGCTATAGTGTTCGGAGTTATAGTCTACTTTTTAGGGAGTGGGACAAGATTAAGCGATATAGTGGCAAATAACGCTAATATAATAAATATGGATTCAAAAGGAACAGCTACTAAAAACACATACGTAGGGATATTTACACCAAAGAAAATGACTGTTGAGGTATCAAGTAAAGAAGGTCAAAAGCTAGAGTCTGTAGATAATCCTAATTATAATGGAAATCCAGATAATGCAAAGAAAAATGAACTTGATACTTTAATAAGAGAAGATAAAGGAACTCTCGAATTTAAAAATAAAAGTGTTCTTGCTACTAGAACCGTGAAGATACCATCTACTAATATAAGCATTGGAAAGATAGATGCTGATGTATCTATAGACGGAGATGAGATAAAAGGGGATATTAAGAATTCTACTTCTTATGATTTTGAATATTGCTATTTAATAACTCCTAAGTCTTACTATATTCTTGGAGCTGTCAAGAAGGGCGATAGCGTAAAGCTAGATAAAAAAACAGGGGATTATAATGGTGATATAAATCAACTAACCTATGAGAATAAAATTTATAAAATGGGTAGCCCTAATGTTAGTGATGAGGATAGATATAATGCCAGCTTATTTAGAATGTCATATTCTGAATCAATGCAAGCAACAAGAGTTAAAGATATTTCTATCATAGCGATAACAAAAGATAGTATTTCAAAACCATTGGTGGTAAATGGTAAAGATTCAGTAGTTAAGGATAGAACCATAATAAGAATGCCATTACAACTAAATTTCAAGAATGGTGATACAATTCAGTACCCAATGGGATTTGTAAATCATAGAGTAGTTGAAATGTCCACTACAAATTATGATCCATATGGAGAAGCTTTCTATGGTGCTGGAAATCCTGAGATAGTATATGATATAGATAAAAATATCACTGTAACAGACCTAAAATTAGACTCGAGTTCAACTAGCAGTAATATAGGAAGTTCTAATGCAGCTTTAGAAGTGTATGACTATAAGCAAAATAAGTATGTATCTTTGACTTCTAATAGTTTTAGTGGCGATGATGTGAAAAAATATTTGAATAATGATAATGAATTAAAGATTAAATTGAGTGTGAATAATAATGGTGCACCAGCTCAAATACCTGAGATATCTGTAAAAGGGAAGGTGAAATAATGTTAGAGATAAAAGATCTTTATAAAACATACGGAAAGTTTCAAGCTGTAAGAGGTCTAAATCTTGAAATTCCCAAAGGAGAGATATTTGGATTTGTAGGCCCAAATGGTGCTGGAAAGACAACTACAATGAGAATAATATGTGGTTTATTAGATGCTACTTCTGGTAAAGTTACGGTAGATGGGATTAATGCATTGAAGGATACAAGACTCTTAAAAAGTAAAATAGGATATATGCCTGACTTTTTTGGAGTATATGATGATCTTAAGGTTACAGAGTATTTGGAATTCTATGCATCAATATATAATATAACAGGTGCTGAGAGCAAGAAAATCTGTATGGATTTATTGGAACTGGTAGACCTAGTAGACAAGAAAGATTTTTATGTAGATAACTTATCAAGAGGTATGAAACAAAGGCTTTGTTTGGCTAGAAGTTTAGTTCACAATCCAGAGCTTTTAGTACTAGATGAGCCAGCTTCAGGCATGGACCCTAGAGCAAGAATTGAGATGAAGGAAATACTTAGAACATTAAAAGGAATGGGAAAAACAATATTAGTAAGTTCTCATATACTGCCAGAGCTAGCAGAGCTTTGTACTTCTATTGGTATCGTTGAGAGAGGTCAAGTGGTTGTAAATGGTACTGTAGAGGAAATAATGAAAAAGATATACCACACTCAAACCATAAAGATTAAGGTTTTAGATAAGGCAGAAGAGACTTTAAGGATACTAAAAGAATACCCGGATTTAGATAATATAAATGCTGTTGGTGATAATATAGTAGAAGCTTCTTTTAAAGGTGATGACAGGTACATGAATGAGCTGCTAGTAAGGCTTATAAATAATAATATTCCTGTTGTATCTTTTAATCAGCTTGATGGAAATCTTGAGGATATCTTTATGAAAGTAACTGCTACTTTGGAGGAATAGTGATGAAGATGAATATTAATAAAAGCAGTTTTAGAATAAATCCAGTATTACTTAAAGAATTAAGAGTTAAGATGAGAGGTTGGAGGGCGCCTATATTAATAGGGGTTTACAATCTAGTATTAACTTTACTTACCATACTTTTTCTTAAAACCATTATGAACCGCGGTACAATGACTGCAGATCAAGTATTTACAACTTATGGTTTCATGTCTGCAGCTCAATTTGGTCTTATCAGTTTAATTGCTCCGGCTTTAACCGCAGGAGCAATATCTGGGGAGAGAGAAAAACAAACTTTAGATATACTTTTATCTACTACCTTAAAGCATAGATCTATAATCTTAGGGAAGCTATTTGCATCACTAAGTCATATAATTCTTCTGATATTAAGCTCGGTACCGATATTTTCAATAATATTTTTATTTGGAGGAATTGGTATAAGTGAATTGCTACAGACCTTCTTATTTTATATCGTACTTGCAATAACCTTAGGAAGCATTGGACTTTTCTTTTCAACATTTATAAGGAAAAGCACTGCTGCTAATGTATTGTCTTATGCTTTGATTGTATTCTTGTTCATAGGAACGCTGTTAATAACAGTATTCTATGTCCAGCTAGTTATTCAACCTACGCTGCTTAATAAATCGTATGATCAAACCTTTTGGCTCATGTATTTAAATCCAGCAGCTTCATTTATTACGCTTTTAGTAAGTCAGTTTGGTGTAAGTGGTCAATCAATCTTTCCGGGATTTTATATATCAAGTAATAGTCAAAATATGTGGGCTATTAATATAGTTATAGATTTAGTTTTATCAATATTATTGCTTACAGCGTGTTCATATAAACTAAATCCAGCAAGAAGAAAGTTTTCTATAGATAAAAAGTATGATGAGCTTCACAAGGATGATATTAGTGAAGAGGCGGATAAATAAATTTTAGTAAAAATTATAGGGGGGTGGCATATTGGATAGCCCATATAGAGAGATAATAGCTAGATTAAAAAAAGTAAGAAAAAGAGTATATGTAGAAAAGTTTCTCAGAAATTTTTCTATTACATTAGTTATCTCTACCATATTGATAATTGCGGTAGCATTAGCTTCGAGGCTTATACCTATATATGGAGTGTATTTCATATGGCTTCCCTCTATATATTCTATAGGTTTGGTAGGTGCTTTAATTTCTACCATTATATTTATGCCAAAGTTGAAAAAGATTAGTGAAATAGTTGATTCCTTTGGATTAGATCAAAGGGTATCAACTGCTCTTGAACTTATGGATGAAGAAAACATATATAAAAAGGTTCAAGCCGAGGATGCATTAGTGAAATTTAATAGCTTGGATTATGCTAAACATATAAGATTACTGCCTTCAAAATTGATACTTAGAATACTTATAGGAACTATAGTGGTATTTTCGCTTACCTTTCTTATACCAGATACATTAAAGGATGAAGCAAATAGGCTACATGCACTTAATGTAGAAAAGAAAGAAGAAGTGAAAAAGATAGAAAATGCTAAGAAGGAGGTAAGCGAAAATAAGAAGCTTACGGAACAAGAGAAGAAGGAGCTCTTAGCAAAGGTAGATGAATTAAAAAAGGATTTAAAACTAGCAAAAACTGATAAGGAAATAAATAAGGCTAAAGAAAAACTGGCAAAAAAGCTAGATATAGATAAGAACAAAGAATTAGATAAGGATTTAAACAAGCTAGCGGAAGGCTTGAAAAAAAATGATGCTACAAAAAATCTAGCAGATGCTATAAAGAATAATGATGATAAAAAACTTCAAAGCGAGTTAGATAAGTTAAAAAATGATATGAAAAACATGGATAGTAAACAAAAAGAGGAGCTTAAAAATAGCATCTCAAGCACCTCAGCGTCTTTAAGCAGTAGCGATCTTAAAAGTAGTTTAGGTGAACTTTCAGATTCGCTATCATCTGGTGATGAGGCTGCGATAAATAAAGCTGTAAGTTCAGTTAGTAACTCCCTAGCTAAGGCTTCATCTCAAAGAAATAAAAATCAAGCATTAGCTTCGCTTCAGAAAGATTTGGGAGATGAAAATCAGCAGCTAGCTGAAGCTAAAGATCAAAATTCCCAAGGTCAAGGAAGTGGCTCTGGCAACGGCAGTGGTAGTGGAAATGGTAGTGGAGATGGAAGTGGTAGTGGTTCGGGAAACGGATCAGGAGGAAATGGAACAAGTGGTGGAGGAAGTGGAGCTGGAAATGGAACTTCTAATGGATCTAATGGTGTAAATCCTTATTCTGGAGGAGGAGTAGGAAATAAGGCTCCAGGTACTTCAAAAGAAAGGGAATATGAAAAAGTATTTACTCCAAGTAGACTTGGAGGAGATGGTAAAACCTCCTCTTTAAGTGGTAAGGCTGGAACCAATGGAAATAGTGAAAGCGAAATAACAGATAAATCTAACGCTACTCTAGGAGAATTAAAACCTTATGATCAAGTTGTAGGTGAATATAGTAAAGAAGCTATGGAGAATATGGAAAACTATGAGGTTCCTGATGGCATGACAGAGATAATAAAGGGGTACTTTTCATCATTGCAGCAGTAGATACCTTTTCATAAGAATAAATAAATCACTTCTAAGATAATCGCTGATTGAAGTAATTATTAAATAAAATCATTGAGTTAAATCAAGGCATATATAGAGATAAAAACAATAAGGAGAATAACATGAGTATAAATGAAGAAAGCGTAAAAAGTATAATAGAAAAGATAGAGAAGGTCGAAAATGAAATTGGAAAAGCTATAATAGGACAAAAAGATATAGTTAGACAAGTGTTAATAGCTATATTTACTGGTGGAAATGTACTTCTTGAAGGATCACCTGGTCTTGGAAAGACTCAGCTAGTAAAAACTCTATCAAAGGTTTTAGACTTACCATTTTCAAGAATACAATTTACACCTGACCTTATGCCTGCTGATGTGGTTGGTACAAATATTATAATTAAAGATAGTAAGGGGAATAGCGCTTTTCAATTTCAAAAAGGTCCTATTTTTTCTAACTTAGTGTTGGCAGATGAAATAAATAGAGCAACTCCAAAAACTCAATCTGCACTTCTTGAGGCAATGCAAGAGCATACAGTTACTGTAGGAAGCTCCACTTATACTCTTTCCGAACCTTTTATGGTATTAGCAACTCAAAATCCTATTGAAAATGAAGGAACCTATCCTCTTCCAGAGGCACAACTTGATAGATTTTTATTTAAGTTAAATGTACCTTTTCCTAATTTAGAAGAGCTTAAAAGTATAATAGGAGTTACTATAAATAATGAGGCTCAAGAGCTAGGCAAGATGATGGACGGCGAAGAAATACTTGAAGTGAGAAAGCTTTTAAAGGAAGTACCTATTTCTAAGGCTGTGGAAGAATATGCTTTAAAAGTAATTCTTTCAACCCATCCAGATTATGAAAACTCTCCTGAAATATCAAAAAAATATATAAGATATGGCGCTAGCCCAAGAGCCGCGCAAGCAATAATCTCAACATCTAGGGTAAGAGCTATTATGGAAGGTCGATTTAATGTATCTTTTGAAGATATAAAATACGTTGCTTATCCAGCATTAAGACATCGTTTTTTCATGAATTTTGATGCAGTAGCAGATGGTATTACAGCTGAAGATATAATTTCAGAAATATTAGAAAGTCAATTAAAATAAGGGCGTGTTTAGATGAGTGATAAGGTATTTAACGGTGATTTCTTTAAAAACCTTGAAAATATATCTCTAAAGGCTAGAATGACCATAAATAATGGAGCAGCTGGAGGAAGGCGATCTAAAGCAAAAGGTAGTTCTGTAGAGTTTTCTGATTTCAGAGAGTATACCCCAGGAGATGATTTCAGAAGAATAGACTGGAATGCCTATGGAAGATTTGAAAAGCTTTTTTTAAAGCTATTTATGGAAGAAAGAGAAGCATATATAAATATTTTTATTGATTGTAGTAAGTCTATGGATTTTGGAGAAGAGAGCAAGGCGAAAATGGCTCAAAGACTTTCCGCTGTATTTACATACTTAGCCATAAACAATTTAGATAGAGTGTGTATTAACAAAATATCTGGCAATAGCTTAATACCATCTACTTCTTTTATGGGTAAAGGATCTTTTCAGCAAGCGCTTAATTTTATAGAAGGTGTTGATTTTAGTGGAAGTACGAATCTTTGGGAAGCTATAAAAAAGAAACCACTTAAGCCTAGAGCAGTAGCTATCGTAATATCTGATTTCTTTACTAAAGGTTCAATTGAGAGTTTGGTTAAGTATTTTGCATTTAATAAGCAGCAAATAATATTTATTCAGATACTTTCAGAGGAAGAACTTAATCCTAAGATTGATGGACAAGTAAGACTTGTTGATAGTGAGACAATGGAGGAGATAAATATAACTATTACTCCAAAACTCATGAAGGCATATGAATTGAAACTAAAATCATTGACTAGCGGGATGAAAGAGCAGTTGAAAAAGTATGGTGGAAGTCTTATCCAGGTGTCTGCAGAGGAAGATCTACAAAAGGTCGTGTTTGAGAAATTTAGTAAGGAGGGAATCATATGAAGCTTTATTCACCAATGTCTTTATGGTTTCTTCTCCTTATACCTATATTAATTTTAATGTATATATTAAAGCAAAAATATGAAGAGAGAGAGATACCAAGTCTCTTTTTATGGCAGCAGGTATTAGCTGAAACAGAAGCTTCTACACCTTTTGAGAAGTTTAGGAATAATCTATTGTTTTTTCTTCAGCTTTTAGCTTTACTATTAGCTATCTTTGCACTTACCAGTCCTTTTATTAATATAGGAAATAAGAATTTTGAAAATGTAATTATAGTTATCGATAATAGTGGAAGTATGAGTGCTGTAGGTGAGAGAGATACTAGATTAGAAGAAGCTGAAAAAAAAGCAGCAGATATGGTTAAAGGATTGTCTTCAGATAGTAGAATTACATTGGTTTCTGCTTCAAAGAACAGTAAGGTTGAGCTTAGTGGCTCTACTGATAGAAAAGAAGTTATAAATAAGATTAAAGATATTAAACCTACTAATAGTGCAGGTGATATAAATGATACATACTCACTTATAAAGTCTATATGCAATAGCTATAATAGCTACAAGGTAGTATATTATACTGATTCTGACGTTAATTTAAAAGAGATAAATGGAGAAGTAGTCAGTCTATCAATGCAAAAAGAAAATGTAAGTTTAGATTATATATCTCAAAGTAAAGATAATGATTATTTAAGGGTTATGGTGCGAGTTACTAATCATGGAAATGAAACTAATTCTGAAGTCTTACTGTATGGCGAAGAGAAACTTTTAGATATAAAGAATGTAGATATAAAAAGTGGAGAGACGAAGACTATTTATTTTGATAAGGTTCAGACTAAAGATAGATTTTTAAAGTGTGAGTTATCACAAAAGGATGCACTAGATGAGGATAATGTTATTTATTCTATAGTGAAACAAAAGGATGGAGCAAAGGTTCTAATGTCTTCTAACCAGAATGTGTTTCTTGAAAAGGCTATCTCAACAATAAAAGATATAGAATTAATTAAAACTAATCCTGGAGAAGCTGTAAATGGTGATTATGATTTGTATATTTTTGACGGTAAACTTCCAGAGTCCTTACCTAAAAAGGGAAACATATTGATTATTAATCCAGAGAAAAACAATGATTATTTCAATGTCTCATCGGAAAGAGACGGAGGAAAAGGAAACGTGTTATCCCATGCAGTGACAAAGTATATGGATAAGAGCAGCTTTGTTGTTTCCAAGGTTAAGAATATAGAAGTTCCTTCTTGGGGATCAACTATAATAAAGGTTGGAGATAACAATGCAGCATTTTGCGGGGAAGTAAAAGGGCAAAAGGTTGGAGCCATAGCCTTTGATCTACATAACAGTGATATGCCGTTAACTCCAGAATTCCCTATATTTATAAATAACTTAATGTCTTACATGCTAAATAGAGATACTGTATCGGGAACTCAGTATTATACTGGTGAAAATATAGAAGTAATACCACAACCAGAAGCAAATAAGATATGGATGAAGACTCCATATAATGACAACATTGATCTTGGAACAAAATATCCTCTGAAACCTTTTGATGAAGCGTATAAACCTGGTATATATGAGATTCATCAGAAGATAGATAAGAATGAGCAAACTAAGCTCATAGCTGTGAATTTTCCAACCTCTGAAAGCGATACTTCCAAAAATATTGCTTCTAAAAATTCACAAAAGGATGGAGGCGAGCTTTCTAAAAGTGGCATTAATTTGACTAATATTTTGCTAACCTTAGCGCTTTTAGTGTTGCTTATAGAATGGTTTGCTTACGTACGAATTCACGGAAGGTAGGGTTTTGATCAATATAAAGGGAGAGGAGGACAGTTATGGGGGTTAGTTTTATAAGACCATATCTTCTGTTATTTATTCCAATTCTAATAGGAATCATAATGTTTTTATCAAAGTATGCTGTTAGAATAAATAAATCAAAAAGAAAATGGGCTGTAATTTTAAGAAGTGTTGTAATTACATTAATAATGTTATCTATATGTGGTACTAGCTTTTATTGGGAGTTGAATAATAATACAACTATATTTCTAATTGATAACTCTGATTCAGTAAATACTGATAAGGATTCTTTTGAAACATTTGTGAAAGATGCTATAAAACAAAAATCCTCTAAGGATCAGATTGGAGTACTTTCCTTTGGAGGAAATACTCAAGTAGAAAGCTTTATATCTAATGACTCAACTTTTTCAAGAATTGATGGTAGTGTGGATAAAAATTATACCGATATTGAAAGTGCTTTAGCATCAGCAATTGCTCTATTTCCAAATAATTCGAATAAAAGAATTGTATTACTGTCAGATGGAGATGAAAATCAAGGTGACTTAAACAAAATAATGCCATCGATAAAGCAGCAGGGGATAGAACTTGAGTATTATAAAAAAGAAAAAGATAAATCAGAAGAAATAGCTGTTCAAAGTATTTCTGTTCCTGAAAAATTAGTATTAGATGAGGAATTTAATTTATCAGTTACTATACAAAGCACCACAGATACTAATGCAAAATTATCGTTATTCAATGGCAGAGAAAAGGTTGGAGAACAAAGTGTTCATTTAACTAAAGGCATAAATAAATATGTCTTTAGGGATAAGGCCACTAGTGGAGGATTTAAAGGATATAAGGTAACGATAGAAGCAGATAAGGATACGGAGCTAAAAAATAACGAAGCATCAGCGTTTACTATGATTACGTCAAAACCTAAGATTCTTATAATAGAGGGTGGAGAAAATGAGGCTAGTGAACTTGCTAAGATGCTTACAGCATCCTCATTAGATTTCACTGTAGTAAATGCAAAGTCAGCCCCAAGAAGTTTGCAGGAGATGACAACGTATAAGAGTATAATAACCTGCAATGTATCAGCTGACGATCTTAATGAAGGATTTATGAATTCATTAGAAAGTTATGTAAAAGACTTTGGAGGAGGTTTCATAGCTACTGGTGGAGATAACTCTTTTGCTTTAGGGGGATATTCTAAGACATCTCTTGAAAAGGTATTACCGGTATATATGGATATGAGAGGCAAAAAAGAAATTCCTAAAATGGCTATGATGCTTATAATTGATAAGTCGGGAAGCATGACAGAAGGAATGGCTGGAGTAAGCAAGGTTGATATGGCAAAGGAAGCCGCTATTAGAAGTCTTGATTCCTTAAGAACAGGAAAAGATGAAATTGGAGTTCTTACCTTCGATGACCAATATAGTTGGGCGGTAAAAAGAGGAGTTATAAATGATCCTAAAAAAATAGAGGATGATATAGGAAGCATACGTGCTGGAGGGGGTACTAGTATACTACCAGCACTTGAAGCTGGTTATAAGTCCTTAAAAGAAAGCGATGCAAAAATAAAACATATAATTCTTTTAACTGATGGTCAAGCAGAAAGAACAGGATATGATAATTTATTAAAGGATATAAATAAGGATAATATAACTGTTTCAACGGTAGCAGTGGGAAGAGATGCAGATAAGAATCTTCTTAAAGGTATTGCAGACTTTTGCGGAGGTAGATCCTATGTTACTGATGAGTACACCAATATACCTAGAATTTTTTCGAAAGAAACCTTTATGGCTGCAAGAATGTATCTGAATAATAGAGAGTTTACACCTAAGATAAGTACTGAACACAGTATTATAAGTGGAGTAACTGATGGAGGGGTACCATCACTTTTAGGGTATGTAGGTTCATCTCAAAAAGAAACTGCAAGAATCATATTAGAGAGTGATGAGGATGATCCAATTTTGACAGTTTGGCAGTATGGACTTGGAAAAGCTGTAGCGTGGAATTCAGATATATCAGGTAAATGGAGTGCAAACTATATAGGATGGGGAAAAAACTTAAAGTTATGGCAGAACATAATTAATTTTTCTATAGAAAATTATAATGATGAAGATGTATCGATGGAAGTAAGCAGTAACGGCAATGGAGCAAAGGTTGTCTTGAAAGATAAAAAAAATCAAGGTGAAGTTGATACCACTGCAACTATTGTTACTCCACAAGGTGAAAGCAAAGAAATAAAGCTATATCCTACAGCACCAGGGGAATACACCGGAAACTTTCAGACAAAAGAAGATGGTGTATATATGATAAGTGGAAAGCAAAGTAAAAATGGAGAAACATTAAGTTCGGTAAACTCAGGATATGCTAGGCAGTATTCTCCAGAATATAAGATAAGAGAAGAGGGCAATAAAACTGATAAGATTATTACTGAAAATGGTGGTAAGATAATAAAAACCTCTGAAGAAGTTTTTAGCACTGAAATTATAAAGAAAAAAGGACAAAGAGATTTAAGTCCATTTTTGTTAGCATTAGCATTAATAATTTTGATGTTCGATATTGCTTTAAGAAGATTGAATTTGAACTTATCTAAGATTAGGTTGTTTATAGATAAGCTATTTAAAACTTTAACTTCAAGTAAGTTTAAGATTAAGAGATCAAACAAGTTAAGAACGGTGGATTCAGTAGTTAATGATAGCGATAGAAATAGTGATTTAAAAGATTTAAGTTTAAATAAAGGACCTAATAAGAATAGTAAAAGTAATGTTAACGAATCAAGTAAACATGAAACTTATAATAATGAATTCATTGACTTAAGCCCTGTAAAAACTAGTAAAATCAATAAAAAGCTTGAAGACAATAAAGAAAATAAGATCGACAATGAAAAAGAGAATAACGCTGAAACTTTAAATACTTCACAATTATTAAAAAATAAAAGATTTAAAAAATAAGTTGCTTATAAGAAATGAAGCATTATGCATGATAAAAATAATAGACTAGCCACCGTGAAAATAACTTCTAAGGTGGCTAGTTTGCTATAAGAACAGTATTTATTAAATTAATCCATATTTATTTTTCCCAAAGTTTTTATGTTATTGACAAAATATGAGTAAATGTGTATAATTTATAATTGTGAGTTATGGCTCGATAGCTCAGTCGGTAGAGCAGAGGACTGAAAATCCTCGTGTCGCTGGTTCGATTCCTGCTCGAGCCACCAAACCTTTAATAACTTTAGTTATTAAAGGTTTTTTTGTTTTCTACAAACAAATTATTTTAACTAAATCTTAATATTACTTTAAGCTTTTTGAAAGAATTTCTTAATAAATTGGAATTATAATTAGAAATAAGATATAAAACTTTTCGTTATAACCTATAATTTATTAAGGAGTTGCTGTTATGTTAGATAAACTAAGTTTAACTGATAAAGAAAATGATTTGCTTGCAAAAGGGATAGCTATTGGTGCAGGTGTTGGCATATTAGTAGGAGCACTATTAAATTATGTAACTTTAGGATTTGCAGCTGGAGGTGTTGTAGGCATATTGGTTTCCTTAACTTACTCATTTTACTTAAGAATGAGAAAAAAAGCTTTAATAGAAGGTAAACAGACATCTATTAAAAAGTAATTATAAGGCGCTTATACTTAATAGTTGAGTAATGAACTCCATAGGATAAAGACGTAGGATGTTATGAAAAGAAAATAAATAATATATTAGAAATATATAATATGAGAATAAACTTAGTTTTAAATGAAGAAGGAATGAATTATTTAATATAATTCAGTCCTTTTATTTACTGTATAGGAAAGTTTGCAATTTTTATATTAGCCAAATCTATTAATTTCAATTAATTTGAAGGGTCTTTTATGTAAGTTATATGTTTTCTATCTGCCAATCGATAGGAGTTTTACCTATAGACTCAAGAAATCTATTTGTCTTAGAAAAAGGTTTACTACCAAAGAAACCTCTTGAAGCGGATAGTGGACTTGGATGTACTGATTTGATTATATGATGCCAACCGTTTGTTATTAGCTTTTCTTTTGATATGGCATTGTTTCCCCAAAGTATAAAAACTATCGGATCCTTCCTTTCGTTTAATAAAGATATTATTTTGTCAGTGAAGATCTCCCAACCTATACTTTTATGAGAGTTTGCTTCACTAGCTACTACAGTAAGCGAGGTATTCAAAAGCAAAACTCCTTGATCAGCCCACTTTTTCAAGTATCCATTATTAGGTATATAACAACCTAGATCATCCTTTAATTCTTTGTACATATTTAAAAGGGATGGAGGAATCTTAACTCCAGGTTTAACTGAAAAACTTAATCCATGAGCTTGATTAGGTCCATGATAAGGGTCTTGACCAAGTATAACAACCTTAACATCACTATAGGAAGTATAATGCAAAGCGTTAAAGATATCATATTTATCTGGAAAAATAGTTTTCTTCTCATACTCCGAAACTAAAAATCTCCTTAATTTAAGGTAGTATTCTTTTTCAAATTCATCCTTTAATAAACTATCCCATTCATTTTTAAAATTGACAGACATTAAGTTATCACCTCATCTTATAAAATTTCTACGAACATATATATTAATGATTTTTAATAAATACAAATTTAAAAATAGGTTGAAATATCAACTTGTTAAATAAGTATATTTATATTATTATATCAAATTTTCATAAAATAAATAAAAATAATATCTTACAATTAACTTAAGTGCAATATTAATAAAGAATATGAAAAAAAAGATATTTGATTGTAACAATCTCATATTATATTGTCTCTTTGGAAAAAATAAAATGGTTGAAGTGTATTTTATGAAAAAGATATAATTTATATTGAAATGTAAATATTGTTAAGGGGGCTTTAAAATGGCAATTAAACCAAGGAAAGTAGCTATTGTAGGAACAGGTCTTGTAGGTTCGAGCTGTGCATTTAGTTTAGTAAACCAAGGTGTATGTGAAGAGGTACTAATGATAGACCTAAATGAAGAAAAAGCATTAGGTGAAGCTATGGATTTAACTCATGCAGTTGAATATCTTCCTAAGAGAACTAAGATATTTCAAGGTGGATATGATCAATGTGGGGATGCAGATGTAGTAATAATAACAGCAGGGGCACCACCTAAGATAGGGCAAAGTAGAATTGATACTTTAGAAATTAGTGCTAAAATATGTAACAGTATTGTTGAACCTATAATGAAATCAGGGTTTGATGGTTTCTTTATAATAGTATCTAATCCAGTTGATATTATAACTTATCATGTTTGGAAGATATCAGGGCTACCAAGAAATAAAGTTATGGGAACAGGTACTTCTGTAGATAGTGCTAGATTAAAGACCATGATTTCAGAGTATTTAGATGTAGATCCAAGATCAGTACAAGGGTACGCTATGGGAGAGCATGGTGATGCTCAAATGATTCCATGGTCACATGTTTATGTTGGTGGTAAACCATTCCTAAAGATAATGGAAGACCATCCTGATACCTATGGTAAGTTAAACTTAGATGAAATTGAATATAGAGTTTCCCAAGAAGGATGGGCGGTTTTTAATAGAAAAGGTGGAAGTACTTATTATGGTATATCTTCTGCTGCTGTAGGAATAATAAAGTCAATATTATTTGATGAACACAGTATAATACCTGTATCAGCAATATTAGATGGTGAATACGGTGAATATAATGTTGCATCTGGGGTACCAGCTATTATTAATGCTGAAGGCGTAAAAGATATAGTCCAGATAAATATGACAGAGCAAGAAAAGTTAAAATTTAAAAAAGCTAATGAATCTTTAAGAGGATATATAGCAAGACTAGGACACTAGAATATATTAGTGTTATTTAAAGACCTTATGAAGTAATTAATCATATTAATGACTTCATAAGGTTTTGTTATTCTTTAGCAAATTATATCTCAATTATATTTGTAGATAATTATGCGAAGAGACTTAAGACATAATATATGCATATTCTATTTCCATGATTTAAAGATATGACAACAATCATTTTAAGTATTAATGGTGTTTTGCTTGATAACTAGACTTAATTTGATACTGTTATATCTAAAAGACCGAAATTACTTATAATATGAATTATGTTTTTTTAAAATATTAATTGATTTATTAAAATAAATGAATATAATACTTTCATGTAATGCATAATAAACAAGAATAAGTTGCTTTTTGATACATAAACATTACCAAGTGTATCAATATAAGAAAATCAGAGGATTATTAAGAAAGAGTTATATAATCATGGTTAAAGTTTGTTTACCTAATATTTACGAAAGCTATTAGGTATATGAGCATGATATTATAAAACACGTCGCTGAAACACACAGCAAGTAACACGAAAGTTAAAACTGATGAATACAAAAAAAGTTTTAAAAAAGTGTTGACAATAACATCTCAGAAATGTTAAGATGTAAAAGTCGCTGATGAGTGACAAAAACAAC
>NZ_BLZR01000004.1 GCF_014193895.1 Clostridium fungisolvens
TTCACTAGCTCAGTCGGTAGAGCACATGACTTTTAATCATGGTGTCCGGGGTTCGATTCCCCGGTGAGCCACCAAACCTCTGTTTATACAGAGGTTTTTTATTTTCTAGAAGATATAATAATATAAGGTTTTAAATAACTGTATAAAATAAATATAGAGTAAAAAATAGATAAACAAAAAGGTTCGCTAATGAAGATGAAATTAGCGAACCTTTTTTGTTTTATAATAAAATTTGATATAAGAAAAATATTAAGATTATTAAGTAATCCACAGGTGGAATTGAATAATCCACAGATTATATTAAATAATTCTTAGATCTCTTTGTTTTTAGGTTTTCTATTTATAAGTTATTATAGTGTCTAATCCTTCTTTTACAGCTGAACCTATAACTGGATTCATTTCTTTTATAACATCAGGATTTGTTATTAGAACTGGTGTTATTAATGAGAAACCTTTACTTTCTACAAATTCTCTATTAACTTTTATGATAGGAGTACCTGCTTTTATTTTTACCCCAGGTTCTATTAATCTTTCAAAACCTTCACCATTTAGAGAAACTGTATCTATTCCTATGTGAACTAGAAGTTCTACTTCTCCTGCGATTGTCATGGCAAAAGCATGATTTGTTTTAAATACTAATGATAATTCACCATCAGCTGGAGCTACAAATATAGATCCGGTGCTATCAATTGCTACTCCATCTCCAGCCATTTTTTTTGCAAATACTTCATCTGGAACTCTAGATAAATCTATTGTAGTTCCTGCAACTGGTGCGAGAATCTTTATTTCTTTTTTTAGGAATCCAAACATAATATACTCCTAACTGCACATTATAGTGAAATTAGGAAAACTCACTTCCTTTCAAAAATATAATAATAAAATTAACAAAAAGTTCATAATTAATAGAAAAAGGCATAAGTTTATATAAACTTATGCCTGATTTAACAGTAACACGCATTTTAATTATATATTATTATTTGAAGTTAGTCAATTGTAAACGGTATTTATTATCGTTATAAAAATGTATATGTTAAAATATTTTTAAGAAATATTGCATAAGATGGAAACATTAATTAAAATGGTATTATATTACAGATAAAAAGGGGGATGCATATGTTATCCAAAGAAATAATAGGCAAAGTATTATCCCAAGCTTTGAGGAGCGGGGGAGACTTTGCTGAAGTTTTTGTTGAAGATACAATGAATAATAATATAACGCTAACTGATGGCAAAGTAGATAGTATAGTTTCAGGGAGAAACTATGGTATAGGTATACGAATATTTAAAGGGTTTAGAAGTGTATATGCATATACAAATGAAAATAGTTTGAATCACTTGACTGAAGTAGCAGCTAAGGCTGCGTATGCACTTGGAAACATAGATGATAATCTAGACATTAACTTGAATCTTATCGAAAGAATAAATTCTAATATTCATCCTATAATCTATGTTCCTTCGTTTATTGAAAGCACTAAGAAGATTGAAAAGATGAAGCTAGCTTATAAATCAGCTAGAGGATATAGTGAAGAAATAAGTCAAGCTTCTGTAACCTATATGGACAAAGACCAAAAAGTACTTATTGCAAACAGTGAAGGTTTATATACAGAGGATAGAAGAATATGGACTAGGCTAGGAATTAGATCTGTAGCAAGTAATTCTAAAGAAAATCAATTAGGCACAGAAAATCCAGGAAGAATGATGGGATTTGAGATGTTTGATGTTGTAGATCCTGAGCATTACGGAAGAGAGGCAAGTAAATCAGCGGTTGCTATGCTTCATGCTAATTATTGTCCAGCTGGTAAGATGATGGTTGCTATAGAAAACGGCTTTGGAGGAGTTATATTCCATGAGGCCTGTGGGCATTCACTTGAAGCTACATCTGTTGCAAAGGGGAATTCTGTATTTTGTGATAAGTTAGGTAAACAAATAGCGTCTACAAAGGTGACCGCTATAGATGACGGAACATTACCTAACCTTTGGGGATCATTAAATATAGATGATGAGGGAACAAAAACAAGGAAAAATGTACTTATAGAAAATGGAATTTTAAAATCATATATGATAGATAAGTTAAATGCCAGAAGAATGGGGATGGAACCTACTGGCAGCTCTAGAAGGGAATCATATAAGTTCGCTCCAACATCTAGGATGACTAACACTTATATAGCAAATGGTAATGATAGAAATGAAGATATAATTAAGTCTATAGAATATGGCCTATATGCAAAGAAAATGGGTGGGGGCTCAGTTAATCCAATAACAGGAGAGTTTAATTTTGCTGTAGCAGAAGGATATCTAATAAGAAATGGTCAAATATCAGAGGCTGTAAGAGGCGGAAGTTTGATTGGTAAAGGTTCTGATATATTAATGGATATAGATATGGTTGGACAAAATCTTGGCCATGGTCAAGGAATGTGTGGGTCTTTAAGTGGATCTGTTCCAACTAATGTAGGTCAGCCACTGATTAGAGTAAAACAAATAACTGTTGGTGGAAGATAAGGGGGAAAACTTTATGGATATAAGACAGTTTAAAGATATAGTTTTTAAGTTCGCTGAAGAATCAGGATTTAGTGAATACGAAATTTATTACTCTAACAAAGAGAACTTAGAAATAAGAATCTATGAGGGTGAAGTTGATGGGTATGGTCTAAGCAGTACTGGAGGAGTAAGTTTCAGAGGAATTATCAATGGGAAAATAGGTTATGCATATAGCGAAAGCTTAGATGAAGCTGCTGCTGATATAATTGTAAAAAAAGCTAAAGAAAATGCTGAGCTTTTAGAGAATGAAGATAAAGATTTTATATATGGAGAACAAGGGAAATATGAAAGTATTTCAACATATAGTGATGAAATAGATTTACTAACTCCAAGTGAACAAATTAATTTAGCACTTATGCTAGAGAAGAAGACAAAAGAAGCAAGTAATCTAATTGAAAAAGTTGCTGAATGTGAAGTAGATACCTCTAAATCTGAAGTTGTAATAATAAATTCCAAGGGGTTAGATTTAAAGAGCAAAAAAACTACTGCTGTAGCATACGTTGATGCAGTAGCTAGAGATGTGAACGGTATGCAAAATGGTATGTCCATTAAGATTAGAACAAGTATAGGAGAACTAAATCTAGATGAAATTTCTAAGGAAGCTACTAATGATGCTATATCTAAGATTGGTTCAAAGTCAATTAAATCTGGCAAATATAAAGTATTGATATCTAATTATATGATGGCAACTATATTAGGAACATTTCAAGGCGTCTTTAATGCCGATAATGCTCAAAAAGGACTTTCATTGCTTAGAGGAAAAGAAGGAGCTACTATAGCTTCTGATATTGTGACTATTACAGATAATCCGATTTTAGAAGGATCTCCTTATTCCACTCCTTTTGATGATGAAGGGGTACCAACATATAAAAAATCTATAGTTAATAAAGGGAAGTTTACAACACTTCTTCATAATTTGAAGACTTCAAATAAAGACAATGTAAAGACTACTGGAAATGCCTCTAAGGCTTCATTTTCCTCACCAGTTACGATTTCGGCTACAAATTTATATATAGAAAAAGGTGAAAAAACTTTTAATTCATTAGTAAATCTTGTTGGTGATGGGTTATATATAACTAATCTTCAAGGTATGCATTCAGGTGCAAATGCAATAACAGGAGACTTCTCGTTAGCAGCTAACGGAAGGGTGATAAGAGATGGAAAACTTGAAGAAGCGGTAGATCAAATAACAGTAGCGGGTAACTTTTTTGATTTGTTAAAAAACATTGAAGAAGTAGGAAGCGATTTTGATTTCTATTACTCTAATACAGCGAGTCCTTCTGTAATAGTAAGTGAACTCTCAATAGCTGGTTTGTAAAATATAATGCAGATAGTAATCAAATATTTGATTACTATCTGCATTTTGTATAATTATATAAGGCTATGTTTAGTAATGGGTTGAAATTAAACAGAGCGTTATATTAAATACATAAGCAATATAACAGTATATATTCTATAGATAAAATTTAGTATTTTTATGCAACTGATATATTATAATTCAAGTTGAACATTATATTCCTTTAACCATATATTCATTTGAACTAGATAAGCTATTAATTGAGGGCCTGTCATGAGCTGACCATACCATGGAGTTTTGTATGCGTCACCTTTTGTATCAACTATCTCTTGAACCTTCTTCTTATCTATAATATTTAATATAGGAGAAGTTTTATCGTTTAGTATATCATTCATAGCTTTGCATACTAATGAAGTATATATAGGGTTATGAGTCTTTGGATAAGGACTCTTTTTTCTATATATAATATCATCAGGTAATACTCCCTTTAATGATTTTCTCAAAAGCCCTTTTTCTCTATCATCAGCAAATTTTATCTTTTGAGGTAAATTAAAAGCATACTGAACTAATCTATAGTCAGCAAATGGAACTCTTACCTCAAGACTATTAGACATACTCATTCTATCTTTTCTGTTTAGCAAGTTGATCATAAACCACTTAATATTTAGATAGAATAATTCTCTCATTCTAAAATCTAATTTGCTTTCATTATCTAGGTGAGGAACTTGTTTTAAAGTATCTAAATATTCTTGTTGGGTCTTATCTTCTATAGGTAAGCTCTTTAGATTATCGGATAGAAGAGATTTTCTATCTTTTACAAATCTTGACCAAGGGAATGTTGGTGCATTTATAAGTTCCTCTCGAGTATACCATGGATACCCACCAAATAGTTCGTCTGCACATTCCCCAGATAAGGCTATAACGAATTTTTTTCTTATTTCCTTGGAAAACAAAAATAAGGATGAATCCACATCAGCCATTCCTGGTAGGTCTTTTGCAATTACAGCGTCCTTTAAGGCTGCTGTAAGATCATTATGGTTGAGTAGAACTGTTTTATGATTACTCTTGATAAATTTAGACATTTGCAATGCCCAATATTGATCTGATGTTGGTTGAAATAATGAAGACTTAAAGAACTTATCATTATCTTCATAGTCTATAGAATAGGTTGTAAGAGTTTTGCCTTTACTTCTATATTCTTCTGCTGCTATTGCTGAGATAGCAGAGGAATCAAGTCCGCCAGATAAAAATGTACAAAGAGGAACGTCACCTACTAGTTGCCTTTTTATTGCATCTGTAAGTAAGTCCTTAAGATGCTCAGAAGCCTCATCTTCAGTTTCATTGAATTCTTCAGCAGATACCTTCCAATATTCCTTGATTTTTATTCCATCTGGAGCAATTAGTACATAATTAGCTGGAGAAACCTCTTTGACATCTTTATATATACCACTTCCAAGACAATTAGCAGGTCCTAAAGCAAAAATTTCAGTTAATCCATCTTTATCTATAATAGGATCTACATAAGGGTGAGCTAATAATGTTTTTATTTCAGAACCAAATATAAAGGAGTTACCTTTTATGGTATAGAATAAAGGCTTTACTCCTAATGGATCTCTTGCCAAGAACACTCTGTTTTCTTTCTCATCGTATATGGCAAATGCAAAAATACCATTTAATTTTGATATGCAGTCAATACCCCAACACATATAAGCGGTAAGTAAAACTTCTGTATCGGAGTAAGCGTCAAATTGAAAGCCCTTATCTAGTAGTTCTTTTCTTAGATCTTCAGTATTATATAGTTCTCCATTATATATTAAACAATAATTATGGCCACCAAGAGTTTTAACCATTGGTTGTTTTCCACCCACAGGGTCTACGACCACTAGTCTTCTATGTCCGAAAAGAACGTTATTGGTTGTATAGTATCCATAGCTGTCAGGCCCTCTTAATTTTAAAGTGTCAGTCATAGCTTCTATTATTTTATGCTGTTTTGAAATGTCGTTTTTAAAATTCACCCATCCAGCAATTCCGCACAAAATTATCACCTTCATAAATAATATTATTTTCTATAATATGTTAGTAAGTTGTTATTAGTTACCTGTGATTAAGTTTAATAATATAAATATATTGAGTTTTAATATCCATAATAAGTGATTTATAGAGTTAAAAGGGTAATCTTCCATGATAACAGTGCCGGGTGTATCAGTTGATGAAATATGTTGAAAAATGGAGAAATTATAATTATTGGACAAGTAAGTTACTGTGATAGGGGTTAATTAATTTAAGGGAGTAGAACTATATGTTATTATAAGTCATGTCGCTGAAACAAGTAGCGGCAAGAACACGAAAATAAAATTTATCTTTAAAAATAAGTTTTAAAAAAGTGTTGACAAAG
>NZ_BLZR01000005.1 GCF_014193895.1 Clostridium fungisolvens
TCCATTCAACACACTCAATATTGTAAGTTCCAAATTCAAACATCAACTCTTGAGTATCTGAAAGACGCATTTCAAAATCTATAATGAGGTTATCTAAACTATAAAATGAATCCATTTTGATAACCCCCACAATACAATCCTTGTACAAAAGTACATCACTTAGCCCCTAATTAGATATTGGGGCTATTCGTCAGCACCTAATTTTTCATCAAGTATCAAACGAACAACATCACTAACAGTAACTTTTATACCTAATTGTTTACTTTTTTCTTTAGCCAACTTCATTAAAGCTTCCTTAGTAGTTTCAGAAACACGAGTAATTACAGTCTCTTTATATTCACACATTGTAACACCTCCAATCACATAGTATAACACTATATTACTAAATAATACCAATAAAAAGCAACTTCCACAGATGTTATAATTACCAAATATCAGATAGAAAGGACATAAAGTCCGTAAAAGTTAATTATTGATAGAGAGAAAGGTTAGCTATACTATTCTAAAAGAAGAAGTACAATGACTATTCCCAAAGACTAGCAACAGAAAGCTATTTTCGACTCATTTAAACCCACGACACGAAGTCCAAGAAAAGTGTTCGTCTTATCGACTAGGCGTCGAGCCTATAAGTTCACATATAATTCAACTTGATCACCCCTAGATTAATTTCTGATATCTTTCAGTTTGAGTTATATATTCCTTAGAAGTAGCAGATTCTAACATTTGATAACTATTATAATGATTCCTTATTTCATCATCTTGAACAAACTTCCACTTCTTAACTGGTCTAATTCTCATACGTTTTTTAACGTCAGGAGTAGATAATAACATTTCATAATCTTCAGCGTCATACTGCTTAACACTTGTTAATCTACCAAACACAGTATGACAACTCCAAACATATTGAGATAATTCCCTAAATACTTTATCTACACGACCATAACGTTGAGCAGTACCAACAACTTGTTTACCATTACCCTTTCTATTCTGAGTAAGTAAAGTCAAAAGCTCAGTAGGGAAATTCTGATAATCACGAGAATTAAAATCGTTTTGTATTTCATCGTATCCAAAAATAATAGTCTTATCATAAGTTTTAACAAGGTCTTTCCAATGGGTAATATGGAAATCTTCATCATGATAATAATAGTTAGTAGCTATATATATATCATGACCATGTTTTTTCCTTAATCTATCTAAATACTCTGTAAGTGCCATTGTTTTTCCTTGACCATAAAGACCAACAACTAAATGAATACCAAAATAATGAGGAGGTCTAGGAAATTTAATAGCCCTTCTAATATCAATAAGTACCCATTTTAATAAATCAATAAGAATCGGAAACTTATGCTGCTTAATAAATTCTCTAATACTTTTCTTTTTCATAAAATCAACTCCTAAAAACCATATTTATAAGCCACAAAACCAAAAACAAAAAGCATAAATAGAACATAAACACAGAAACCCCAAAAAGGAACACCAAAAGAAACTAAAGAAATACCAAGAACCAAGAAAACACACCAAACAAAACCAAACAAACTCATATAACACCCCCGAAAAAATATTTATTTACCTTACATATACATTGTAATACATTGTAATACAAAAAGTCAAAATAAATAAATCGACATTAATTGACATAAATAAAAGAGCGACAGCCCAAAGGGCTTGTCGCTAATCTTTTCATTAATTTATGCCAGGAATCTTTTTATAAACCCACTCTATTATAGCCCAAGCAATATGAGCAACCGACCAAAAAGTGATATTACCAATCACTAGAATAAAAGTAGCAGAACCAAAAAAATACAAACCTTTACTAAGCAAATCAAAAATACCAGTCATAGTAGGCGAAGTAAAGTTATTAGAAGGTAAAAGATAAACAATACTATTTAAAAGTGAGAAAAAAGGTTTCAATAGCAATTCAATTAACATAATTAACCCTCCGTAGATGTACTAGAACTTGTAACAATAGGAGAAGTACCACGTATAAGCCAAAGAATCTGACTATAGTTATAAATCAATAACATAATCCCCATAAGTCCAGCAACCCAACCATGAATAGTATCTATATACTTATCAATCCAAGAGAAGTCAACAACCTTACCAGTAAAAGAAACACCACCAACTTTCAAATCAGCAGTCATTGAAGTAGATACACTACCACCAACTTGACCAAGTTGTTTAAGTTCATTCAAATCAGAATTGCCAAATTTACTAGAAACAGAATCTTTCAAAGAATTAAAATTATTAGTAAAATAATTATCACTAGGAACAAACAAAGATACTAATAAATTCTTCAAACCATCTAAGATCAAGTTAGGCAAATCTTTAATATTAGTACCAATATTAGAAAACCAATCACCCAAATTTTCCATAAGATTATTAAAATTCTCA
This sequence comes from Clostridium fungisolvens, assembly GCF_014193895.1. Taxonomy (NCBI): domain Bacteria; kingdom Bacillati; phylum Bacillota; class Clostridia; order Eubacteriales; family Clostridiaceae; genus Clostridium; species Clostridium fungisolvens. The sequence continues at coordinate 2,392 of NZ_BLZR01000005.1, forward strand.
GCATTATGAACGAACCAATTACCAATATCAGTAGCCAAATTACGAATACCTGAACCAATATCAACTATCCATTGACCAATACTAGTAATCTTATTATCATTACTCTCTAACCAAGTATTAATACCGCCTATTATAGGTACAAGTGGACTAATCGTGGAATTAAATTTATCCCCAACATAATCGCCAATATTGTTACTCCAATCGGTAAAATAACCTTTAATTGTCCCCCAAAACCCGTCGTCAGGTTGCCAAGACCCGCTTGAACCACCTGAGCCACTGGTTTCGGAGGTACCGTAAAAGCCGTATTACCTACATTTAAAACAGTACCGTCTTGCTTAGTAACTTTCATAGTAGCATAAGGAACAGTCCACGAACCACTTGAAGAACCAATAGCAAAATCATTAGGTGAACTAAAGCCACTTTTATAAGTCCATGAAGTACCATTCCATTCATAACATTCATAAACAGTGGAAGTATTAGGCCAAAACCAACTATTATCCATGTACGGAGGATTACCGTACCAAATACGATAAATGCCATTATAAGTCCATATCGAATAACCATTGACATCTTTACCAGTTTGAGTCTTTACATCTGAATAGCTAGGAATATCAGTAAAAGGAACAGTACTTGCGAAAGCAGTAACACCAAACATCATCATACAAAAACTCAAAACAATAATAAACTTTTTCATAAACAAACCTCCTTATATAAAAATAAGCCCCGAAGGGCTTGGACTAAAGGAATTTATAGACAATTCTAGGTATAAGACTAACACCTATCATAATGCCCATAATTGTTATACCAACAGGAAGTAACACGTTCAAATTTGAACTTATTGCATCTGTTATAGGTTTTAACATATCAGCAGTTATTGTCACCATAATGACACCCCCTAACCCCTAAAATAGCTTAAAAATTTATACATTAAGTTATAACTTACTATTACAATTACCATTAGTATAATAAAAAATATACAATGATAAGTGAATACAATATGAGTATCTATATTTTGTAAAAGTTCGAGAGATTTTTGTTCATACTCAGTCATTATTTTGCTTGCCTAATATCAACAACATTTAAATTAAGATACTTGCCATGGAATACCTGAATCTCGAACTCATAATCTTGAAAAGCAACATACTTAGTAAAATCTAATGGTGTAGTACCCTTATATAAAAAATCCATTGTTTTTCCTTCTTCTTTATCCAAGGCAGTTATTAAAATATAAGGTTGTCCAGTTTTATTATTTGTGCCTTGCTTTATCCCAGTTAACATCATTCTTGTATTAAATCTCATTTACATACACCTCACAAAATTTCTATATTTTTATAATAATACATTGTATTATCCAATTCAACCAAAAGAATACAACAAATTACAACATTTTACAACATTTACATTTCATAATACATAGTAATACCCAAATTTAGTAAAAAAATAATAATTGATATTAAAATAGATTTTATTTATAATTAATTTAGCATTGAATAATAATTTAATAATTCATTAGTAATAACATTATATTGTTGTTCGTTAAACTGGAAGGTTGTAAAATATGTTGACATCATTTTTACGATCTTTTCTTTTTTCTTCCTAGACAACATACTTAGATAGTCCATATTATCAAGACACGAGAAAAATAAAACTTTATCAGTACCAGTCAATTTTTCAGTATCAAAGCACAATTGCAAATCGTCTATAACGTATACAGTCGGAAAAATTCTTTTAATCTCATCATAGCAATTCAAATCAGCGTCAATAGTCAATTCAAGTCTAGTAAGTGGATAGTCAAGGTTACTTTCTATCATTTTATTATAAAGTTTAACTCGACCATGATGTGACCTAGTTCCCAAATACTCAGTTCTATCTTCTAAGCTATTCCTAATATCACAATACTTCCTATTATCCTTAAGTAAGTGACAACTAGAGCGTAAAATAGGATAGTCTATAGCTAAATCATACCTAACTATTTTCATAAGCTTATGACCACGATTCCAAAGCATATTATATATAGCTTTAAAACCTTGTAATTTTCCAACTTTAGAAGGATTAAATTCAATTCTACATGAATGAATATCACGTTCAAACCTTGAATTATGAGATATACCAACCCAAAAAGATTGTTCTTCACCAAGCTTAAAATTATAGTTATACCGATACCCTGACCACTTATTAGTAA
>NZ_BLZR01000006.1 GCF_014193895.1 Clostridium fungisolvens
TTGTATTGGTCAAGCCCTCGACCTATTAGTATCGGTCAGCTGAACATGTTACCATGCTTACACCTCCGACCTATCAACCTCGTGTTCTTCGAGGGGTCTTACTAGCTTACGCTATGGGAAATCTAATCTTGAGGTGGGCTTCACGCTTAGATGCTTTCAGCGTTTATCCCTTCCCGACGTAGCTACCCAGCTATGCTCCTGGCGGAACAACTGGTGCACCAGAGGTCAGTCCATCCCGGTCCTCTCGTACTAAGGACAGCTCCTCTCAAATTTCCTACGCCCGCGACGGATAGGGACCGAACTGTCTCACGACGTTCTGAACCCAGCTCGCGTGCCGCTTTAATGGGCGAACAGCCCAACCCTTGGGACCTACTTCAGCCCCAGGATGCGACGAGCCGACATCGAGGTGCCAAACCTCCCCGTCGATGTGGACTCTTGGGGGAGATCAGCCTGTTATCCCCGAGGTAGCTTTTATCCGTTGAGCGATGGCCCTCCCACGAGGTACCACCGGATCACTAAGCCCGACTTTCGTCCCTGCTCCACTTGTGGGTGTCGCAGTCAGGCTCCCTTCTGCCTTTGCACTCTACGAACGATTTCCGACCGTTCTGAGGGAACCTTTGGGCGCCTCCGTTACTTTTTTGGAGGCGACCGCCCCAGTCAAACTGCCCACCTAACAATGTCCCGTCACCAGCTTCATGGTGCCCGGTTAGAATCCCAGTACTGTCAGGGTGGTATCCCAAGGACGACTCCACATCCCCTAACGAGGATGCTTCCAAGTCTCCCACCTATCCTGTACAGACAATACCGAAACTCAATGCTAAGCTACAGTAAAGCTCTACGGGGTCTTTCCGTCCAATCGCGGGTAGCAAGCATCTTCACTTGCACTACAACTTCGCCGGATTTACAGTTGAGACAGTGCCCAAGTCATTACGCCATTCGTGCGGGTCAGAACTTACCTGACAAGGAATTTCGCTACCTTAGGACCGTTATAGTTACGGCCGCCGTTTACTGGGGCTTAAGTTCACCGCTTCGCGTTACCGCTAACGATTCCCCTTAACCTTCCAGCACCGGGCAGGCGTCAGCCCCTATACATCAGCTTTCGCTTTAGCAGAGACCTGTGTTTTTGCTAAACAGTTGCTTGGGCCTATTCTCTGCGACCTACTCTCGTAGGCACCCCTTCTCCCGAAGTTACGGGGTCAATTTGCCGAGTTCCTTAACTGTAATTCTTCCGCCGGCCTTAGGATTCTCTCCTCACCTACCTGTGTCGGTTTGCGGTACGGGTACTACATTTCTCCCTAGAAGCTTTTCTTGGCAGCGTAGAATCAAGTACTTCAGCCTAAAAGGCCTTCCCCATCACACCTCAGCTAATACAGGCGGATTTGCCTACCTGTATACCTAAGTGCTTAGACTAGCATCCAATAGCTAGCACACTCTATCTTCCTGCGTCACTCCATCGGTAATAACGATTTGCAGTAGTATCGGAATATCAACCGATTGTCCATCACCTACGCCTTTCGGCCTCGGCTTAGGTCCCGACTAACCCTCAGCGGACGAGCCTTCCTGAGGAAACCTTAGGTTTTCGGCCACTAGGATTCTCACCTAGTTCTCGCTACTGATGCCAACATACTCACTCGTAATCAGTCCACCGCTCCTTACGGTACGACTTCAGCCCGATTACGACGCTCCCCTACCCCAGCAGATAAATCTGCTAGCCGTAGCTTCGGTGATAAGTTTGAGCCCCGAACATCTTCGGCGCAGGATCTCTCGACTAGTGAGCTATTACGCACTCTTTTAATGAGTGGCTGCTTCTAAGCCAACATCCTAGTTGTCTTAGAAATCCCACATCCTTTTCCACTTAACTTATACTTTGGGACCTTAGCTGACGATCTGGGCTGTTTCCCTTTTGACTACGGATCTTATCATTCGCAGTCTGACTGCCGGACTAATACTATATGGCATTCGGAGTTTGATAAGGTTCGGTAAGCGATATGCCCCCTAGCCCATTCAGTGCTCTACCTCCATTAGTCATATCCGACGCTAGCCCTAAAGCTATTTCGGGGAGAACCAGCTATCTCCGAGTTCGATTGGAATTTCTCCGCTATCCACAGCTCATCCCATGGTTTTTCAACACCAACGTGGTTCGGTCCTCCACGAAGTTTTACCTTCGCTTCAACCTGGCCATGGATAGGTCACCCGGTTTCGGGTCTACGGCATGCAACTAGTCGCCCTATTCAGACTCGGTTTCCCTTCGGCTCCGTACCTTAAGTACTTAACCTCGCTACATACCGTAACTCGTTGGCTCGTTCTACAAAAAGCACATCATCACACACATATGGTGCTATGATCGGTTGTAGGCACACGGTTTCAGGTTCTATTTCACTCCCCTCCCGGGGTTCTTTTCACCTTTCCCTCACGGTACTTCTTCACTATCGGTCATCAAGTAGTATTTAGCCTTGGGAGGTGGTCCTCCCTGCTTCCCACAAGGTTTCACGTGTCTCGTGGTACTCTGGAGCAGAACTATGGTCTTCTTGTTTCACTTACAGGACTATTACCTTCTACGGTGTATCTTTCCAGATATCTTCAATTACAATAGCCACCAATGTTATGTTCTGTCCGCAACCCCAAAGATAAATCTTTGGTTTGGGCTCTTCCGATTTCGCTCGCCGCTACTGACGGAATCGATTTTTCTTTCTCTTCCTCTAGGTACTTAGATGTTTCAGTTCCCTAGGTTTACCCTCCTATAGCTATGTATTCACTATAGGATACGTAGGGTTACCTACGTGAGTTTCCTCATTCGGAGATCTTTGGATCACAGGCTATTTGCGCCTACCCAAAGCTTATCGCAGCTTGTCACGTCCTTCTTCGGCTCTTGATGCCAAGGCATTCACCATGCGCCCTTTGTAGCTTGACCTA
>NZ_BLZR01000007.1 GCF_014193895.1 Clostridium fungisolvens
TAGACTTAAACTAAACCAGCAATTCTTTTGAAAAAAGACTTACTAAGTAAGTAAGCTATGATTAAACTTTAAATTGAGAGTTTGATCCTGGCTCAGGACGAACGCTGGCGGCGTGCCTAACACATGCAAGTCGAGCGGAGAAAGTTCTTCGGAACTTTCTTAGCGGCGGACGGGTGAGTAACACGTGGGTAACCTGCCTTATAGAGGGGGATAGCCTTCCGAAAGGAAGATTAATACCGCATAACATTTTCGTTTCGCATGAAATGAAAATCAAAGGAGCAATCCGCTATAAGATGGACCCGCGGCGCATTAGCTAGTTGGTGAGGTAATGGCTCACCAAGGCGACGATGCGTAGCCGACCTGAGAGGGTGATCGGCCACATTGGAACTGAGATACGGTCCAGACTCCTACGGGAGGCAGCAGTGGGGAATATTGCACAATGGGGGAAACCCTGATGCAGCAACGCCGCGTGAGTGATGAAGGCCTTCGGGTTGTAAAGCTCTGTCTTTGGGGACGATAATGACGGTACCCAAGGAGGAAGCCACGGCTAACTACGTGCCAGCAGCCGCGGTAATACGTAGGTGGCAAGCGTTGTCCGGATTTACTGGGCGTAAAGGGAGCGTAGGTGGATATTTAAGTGGGATGTGAAATACCTGAGCTTAACTTGGGTGCTGCATTCCAAACTGGATATCTAGAGTGCAGGAGAGGAAAGTGGAATTCCTAGTGTAGCGGTGAAATGCGTAGAGATTAGGAAGAACACCAGTGGCGAAGGCGACTTTCTGGACTGTAACTGACACTGAGGCTCGAAAGCGTGGGGAGCAAACAGGATTAGATACCCTGGTAGTCCACGCCGTAAACGATGGATACTAGGTGTGGGGGTTTCAACACCTCCGTGCCGCCGTTAACACAATAAGTATCCCGCCTGGGGAGTACGGTCGCAAGATTAAAACTCAAAGGAATTGACGGGGGCCCGCACAAGCAGCGGAGCATGTGGTTTAATTCGAAGCAACGCGAAGAACCTTACCTAGACTTGACATCTCCTGAATTACCCTTAACCGGGGAAGTCGGTACCTTTGGTACCGACAGGAAGACAGGTGGTGCATGGTTGTCGTCAGCTCGTGTCGTGAGATGTTGGGTTAAGTCCCGCAACGAGCGCAACCCTTATTGTTAGTTGCTACCATTTAGTTGAGCACTCTAGCGAGACTGCCCGGGTTAACCGGGAGGAAGGTGGGGATGACGTCAAATCATCATGCCCCTTATGTCTAGGGCTACACACGTGCTACAATGGCAAGTACAAAGAGACGCAAGACCGTGAGGTGGAGCAAATCTCAAAAACTTGTCCCAGTTCGGATTGTAGGCTGAAACTCGCCTACATGAAGCCGGAGTTGCTAGTAATCGCGAATCAGCATGTCGCGGTGAATACGTTCCCGGGCCTTGTACACACCGCCCGTCACACCATGAGAGTTGGCAATACCCGAAGTCTGTGAGCTAACCCGTAAGGGAGGCAGCAGCCGAAGGTAGGGTCAGCGATTGGGGTGAAGTCGTAACAAGGTAGCCGTAGGAGAACCTGCGGCTGGATCACCTCCTTTCTATGGAGAAATTATTAAGTACTGATGCATTTCAG
>NZ_BLZR01000008.1 GCF_014193895.1 Clostridium fungisolvens
TTGGCTTTCTCTGCTGAATTTCACTATTGGCATTAAATTACTTGTTCTATATTTGCTTTTTTGATGTTATATTGTTTATATACAACCGAATTATATTCATTTGTGAAGGTACTTTCATAAGTGAGCGAAGATACAGGGAGAGACGTCGCCAAACTATCTACCCTGTCTTTTTCTTTTATTTCAAATGGTTTTTCTAAACCTCGAGAACTAAAATACATCTTTTCACCATACAATCGCTCATCATCTGTCTTTGTCATGTATTTACATACATAAGCACCTACATTATCAACCTTATCTATTTGATTGATTTTAACGAATCCATTACCCCATATTTCACCCAACTTTTTAGTCTTTATATACGGAGCATTGAACATAACTACATGATAGTGTATTGAACCCCTTTTTTGAAACTCGATTACTGCAACATACTGTAATTTATGATTTAAATAGCCCTCAAGACGTTGCTTAAACTTCTTAAACTCATAATTAGCCTTTTTAATATCAGTCACATTATCCATAAACGTCAGAGTCACAAACTTGCTGTATTGACCTATATTTGCATTTATCAGCCTTCTAACGTCACGTTTTGCCCTGTCCATAACCTTTTTCCTATTAACTTGCTTGTCCCCCTCAGAAGCGACTACAGACCTTCCTGAACTACTCTTCTTAAAATCAGTATAACCTTGTAAAACTGCATTTTTATACTCATAAATTTCAACTATATCTCCACTAATGACCACTTTTTTCTCATAACTTTTTAAAGAACTCAATCTTTACCACCCCCCATAAATACACGCTTTCAGCGGAACGAACCTATACTAAAAATCTGCTTATTAATCCCTATAATCAAGTTAAGTAGTAGGGGTCGCCCTTGGGTCGCCCTACGGCATACCCAAGAGCATCGACACCCCCAATATAACAATGCTTTAATTCACTGAAATTTTATTTCTGTAATTTTTCTTCAACCATTACATTTTTAAATAAATCAGCTAAAAAACCGTCATTTCCTGTAGCACCATAAACAAAACTATTAGCTCTTTCGACTTGATCAATCCATTGACCTAAAACAAACCCAACTATGCTTGATTTACTAACTCCATATCTTTCAGAGTAATTATCCAACCTGTCATTTAAAGTATCACTCAACATTACATTTATTCTCTTACTCATTTCAAACCTCCATTACATCACATTGATAATATATTACATCACATTGATAAACCTGTCAACCAAAATTTTACTTTTCCATACAAACCAAGCCAAGATTTATTCCAGTTTCCTTTTCCCTTGGGACCCTCGTCACTTTATATGTTTAGTCGGCTCTACGGAGGCACCTCGCTTTCGCTCTGATCCTCCTTCAAGCAGCCTAACATATGTGACCCCAAGAGAAAAGTTTTCCCGGCATAAAACC
>NZ_BLZR01000009.1 GCF_014193895.1 Clostridium fungisolvens
ACCTAGCGACCACTTACTCTCCCACACAGTCGCCCATGCAGTACCATCAGCCGTCTAAGTCTTAACCTTCGTGTTCGGTATGGGTACGGGTGTAACCCTTAGACGCATCATCACTAGATATT